>DATCBX010000001.1:0-4593 GCA_036511635.1 Acidimicrobiales bacterium
CTTGATTTACTCGGAACCGCATATTCCAATTGGAAAAACGCTTCCGAGGTTTACAAGTCAGCAGTTGGCGTATCAAACAATTCGCGACTTGGCCGGAAGATGCAGGCGGTAGGCGGCATTGGTGACTTGACCTTTGAAAACGCCGTCGCCGACATGTTCGCGCGGCGCGCGAAGGCTGAGGCGGACGCTGCGGGAGAGCGGATTACGCACTTAGTCGGCACAGCGTCAATGGACGCTGCGGCAAAAGTCCGCAAATGAGAAGTCGAATGGAAACTGACGACAGTCGAATAATCATGGTTAGCGCAATTCACATCGACCCTAAAGCGATTACCCAAACTGCACGGGGGCGCCGACTGCTTCGGTCCATCGAACGACTTTGGCAGGACCGTCGCCAGTGGCGGACTTGGTTACTGTCTCGTGGCGCGTGTCCGTCATTTTTCACCGGCAAAGCAACGCGAAGGGGTGGGGGTTACCCCCTACCACTCTTCAACATGGGCTCCGTTCCGTATAGCGAGTGTCAATCCGTCTACGTAGTCGCATGTTTTTTTCAACCAGCAAGAAAATGTTGAATGGCAAAATTGCCGACTCCAAAAGCCATCGGAAAGTCTGGCGCTGCATTGTGGGTGCAGATCACGACCGCAATCGAATTCGAAGACCCGCGTGAGATACATGCGCTACGCCAAGCGTGTTTGCTGGAAGATGACGTAGCGCGTCTTCGCGATGAATTGGAGCAGAGTGAGTTGATCGTTCAAGGCAGTACCGGACAGCCGGTAGAGAATCCACTGCTTGGAGCAATCCGAAACGCGACGGCGCTCCAGGCAAAGTTGCTCGCATCTATCGCGGTAGAGCGAGACGAGGTTGAACGAAGTTCCGCTGGTCGCCGACTTGTCTCACAGAGATACATCTGATGGCGACACTTACGCGAAAGCCCGGTGCAAACGCTGACCGCCGCGAAGCGTGGATGCGCACGGCACGCGTTGCTTTGCTGGCAAGGTCCCGCCTAGTCGGCAAAGTAGGAATGACGTTTCCTGACGACGGGGTCAAGCGAGAATCGGCTGATGGTGGTCGATCTGCTCGCGCCGAATTGAAACGCCTTGAAGAAGGTGGCGATGCAATCGTTCAAGGCTGGAGTGTTGGCATAGCGAACGATTTCTCGCTATACGTTCTGAAGCATGACGGTTCTTTGTCGCAAGTCGATGAATCATCGATTCGCCGTCGGCGTCCATGAACTAGCGGAAAGTCGCAGATTTGAATAGAAGTCCTAACGAATGCCCCGACGTTTCAGGTTGTCAGTCTCGCGTTGGGCGCGATCGTTTACAAAGCGGTCGCATAGAAGAGCTTTCTTGATGTCTTCGCCACGGACCATTACGCCAACGCCAAGGCGGCTGACGGCTCCTTCAGGATTGATTTCTGGGTCCTCGGAGTCGTCGTAATGCTCCGTGAACATTCCACACATGAGGGCTCGGTATCTAGGAATGAAAACCTCGTCCGCCTGAACAACCTCTCGCTGTATGAACAGAAGTTCAACGAAACATGGTGATCCACTGAATCCGTAATACGATCGGCAATCGATTAGATGGCAGTCATATTCATATCCAAAACCTTGCGCATGTGTGATCCCCTTCGCATCGACGGCTCCGAAAGTACCCGAGCGAACCATCATTCTCCTGGCTGGCGCGAATAGGCCGATGTAGTTGACCGGTGAACCAAGCAGCGATACATATTCATTATTCAACGGATAGAGATTCTTTTCCATCGCAATGCTCGAATAGGGCGTGAGCGGCTTGTATGGCCAAGGAGCGACCGCCAAATCCAGTTTCGGTATCGGCTGAAACCAATCTGGGACGAGTACCGGTTCGTATAATTCACCGTTCTTATTCGGATTTGCCGCAGCCACGTAGATTTCGGCATCTCCGCGTATTACATGTTCGGCTGTCAACACATAAGGCCTAGTGTTGGAAGGATTCGTTTCACCTCTAACTGACATCAAAAATCCGGTTCCGATGGCGTTGTCCGGAGAGTCTCGAATTTCAACTGCGGTATTGATCATCGATGAATTAAGTGACATACGTTGAACGTACATTGGCCGTGCGACTCTAAGCGACCGTGCCCAGCTCATTTAAGTCAAAAGAATCTCGTTCTGCGATTGCAGAGGACGGAAATTTAGGGTGCCATTCGACTTCGTAGTGACCCAGCGGGGCTGGATAGCCCTTCTGGGAGGACAGTTTTGAGCGTCTTGACGGCTACATCGGCGATCTGCAGGCGGAGACGCAAGAGCTATGAACTCAACGGAACTGAGAATCTCGACACCTGTCGATGAACCCGTTGTCCGCTTCCATCGCTTTGTCAAGGCCACGCCAGAGCTCGTCTTCGAAGTGTGGACCGATCCGGAGCACCTGCGTCACTGGTGGGGTCCGCGGGCTCTGACACTCGTCGTGAGCGAGATTGACCTCCGCGTTGGGGGCGCCTACAGATTCGTGAGTCGCGCACCCGACGGCCATGAGTTCGCATTTCACGGGGTCTATTGCGAGATTGAGCCACCGCGTCACCTCGTATCGACCTTTGTGTATGACGGTTTACCTGACAACGAAGTGGTTGAGACGGTCACGTTCGAGCCGGTCGAGGGTGGCACCCTGATCAGCAGTTTGTCAGTGCATGCCTCTCTCGCGGCGCGTGATGCGCACGTCGCCACGGGAATGAAGGGCGGACTGATTGAATCCCACGTTCGCCTTGACGAACTACTTGAATCTATGCAAGCAACCAAAGCAAAAGAGGAAAGATGAGAAAGCTCATTCTGCACATGATCATCTCGACCGACGGATTCATTTCGACAGGAGTCCGCGACGTGAACCCCGCGGCGCACTGGTCCGAAGAGATACAGGATCACTACTCGGGCCTCTTCAACCGAACTGGCGGCGTCGTTTTCGGCCGCAACCTCTACGAGCAGTACGTGGGGCATTACGCGAAGGTCGCCGCCGAAGAGATTCTGCCCGAGACAGACCTGCCTCGCGAGGAAGCGCATAATGAAGACTTGATCGCCCGCCATCTCTCGTGGACCAAGCGCCTGATGGACATGGACAAATTCGTAGTTTCGAACTCGCTCCCCCCATCAACACCGGGGATCAGCGTCATCTCGGGCGACATTGCGCCCCAGATCCGGCAGCTCAAGCAGCGGGAGGGAGGGGATTTGCTCCTGATGTGCGGGCCCAGACTCTTTGCCGAGCTGACCGCCAACCAACTCATCGACGAGTACATGCTCTACGTCTACCCGAACGCGCTCGGTCACGGTGACCATCTGTACAGTGACATCGCCGCGCCCATCACATTGACGCCCGGGCCTACTTTCTCGTTTGCGGAGGGAATGGAGCTTCGCGAGTACAAGCCGGAGTACGCGGCGTGATGACCATGCACGAGCTGTACTCTTGAAATGACGCTTCAATGATCCCTTGACCGGGTGCAGGGTGCCCAGGCCCAAGAAGGCGAATTCCCCCCGACTTGCGGAAGAGCTAGCAGTGCCGCCCGGGCCTCCGCCGTCATTTGCGCTGCGGCAGACGATTACGGGCTCTTCGCGTTTCAGCGGGGTGTGATCGACGACTTCGTCCTACCATGAGTTTTGACTTGACGACTCTGCACATACGTACGTACCGTGTTCGCGCAGAATCCGAGTTTCTTGCCTACTTCAAATAGCGAAAGGTCGGACTCGTATAAATGCACCATCGAGTTAATGGCTTCAGAAGTTGGGGACTCGTAACGCATCACGATTCCGGTCTTTTTGAGCCGCGCGGCCACAGTCGCACGGTGACAGCCGAAATCAATAGCTAACTAATACACCGAGGCTCCTGCCTCGTATTTTGCGGCCATTTCGACCGCCTGAGCCCCAGTGAGCCGCCTCTGTCGTTGACGGATTGGGCCAAGTAGTTGATACTCAGAGGAGGTGATAACTTCCGGGGTTTGCCTCTCCAGATGGTCTTCTTTATGAAGCATCCATTTGTTTGAGTCAGCAGTGGATAGGGCACGAAATGTATGATTTCACCTCCACAATCTTTCTCCTTTAATCCGAACTGGAAGCCAATTGCGGCGTGCTCGACGAACGTGTCGTTATAGGTCAAGCTCAATACATCGACTATTGGACCGTGACTTCACTCCAAAATGGAAAAGCTCACCGAGCCATAATTGGCGAACAGGAATAATGGATTTCGATGAGCTGCCAAAGATTCTTCGGGATCGACAAGCGCGTTGTGAGCGCGTCTAATGTGAGCGGGTGACCCTTGGACCGGTTCCCCTGCCTGCTGACGGTTGGCTCGCGTGGGCGGACGAGTATACGAATTCAAATTTCGCCGAGTATCGACGTCTAATTTCCGACCTCAAGGATGGATCAGCGCGTAACGCCCGCCAAGTGCTCGCAATCTTCAACGCTGCCGGCGTCGCCCTGGCCAACGCTGCGGCGCCCGCCACTCTGTTCGCGGAGGTGCACCCAGAACTTGGCGTTCGCGAACTCCTCGAAGAGCGCGGCCGCGAGGCGACGGAACTTTTGACGTCACGCAGCCAAGACGTCGAGCTCTTCGAGCTCTTCGCCGCACTCGATACTGGTGA
>DATCBX010000002.1:0-3544 GCA_036511635.1 Acidimicrobiales bacterium
TCGTGGGGGCAATCTTCTTCCTGCTCATGGTCGTCGCGGTCGCGGCGGGCGTGACTATCACCGTGACGGTGCAAGTTGTCATGTCGTGTGTTGAGCTCTTTCTCTTAGTGTTGTTCGCAATTTTGGCAATCCTTCACGGACATCACGTCCACTCCTTTTCGTGGCATTGGTTCTCGCCGGGCATCTTTCACGGACAGTCGGGATTCGCCGCTGGCGCCCTTGTCGCTGCCTTCTACTACTGGGGTTGGGACGTCACCGCGAACCTGAACGAAGAGACCAAGAGTGCGAAGAAGACGCCTGGACTTGGCGCCATTATTGGCATCCTCGTGGTCTTTGTGCTCTTTGAGGTCTTTACCATCGCGACCAACATGGTGCTGACCGCGGGACAGATCACGAACAACTCGGCCGACGTGCTCAGCGTCTTGGGCCAACAGGTTTGGCACGGCAGCGGTGGCAAAATTATCGTGCTCGCGGTGGTGCTCTCAACCGTCGCAACACTGGAGACAACACTGATCCAGGTAACGCGCACGATGTTCGCAATGGGTCGTGATCACACGTTGCCGAAGGCTCTTGGTACCGTGCACCCGAAACGAAAGACGCCAATCGTCGCGACCGCGGTCGTGACAGTTATTTCGCTCGCCCTCTTTGTAGGCGGTCAGTTCATTGGCTCGATCAGTTCGATTTTGACCGATGGCATTAACGCGATTGGTCTTCAGATTTGTATTTACTACTGCCTCGCTGGGCTCGCGGTCGTCGCCCTCTACCGAAAGCAGTTGTTCCTGTCCTTTTCGAATTTCATTTTCATGGGTCTCTGGCCATTCGTCGGGGCCATCTTCATGGCGTACTTGTTCGTGAAGTCCATACCGGGACTTAACGCTCCGTCGCTATGGGTGGGTCTTGGCGCAATGGCGCTCGGGTTAATCCCGATGTCTTACTACTGGATTAAGAAGAACCCTTACTTCGAAATGCCCGCGAAGGAAGACCGCGTCGCGGTCCTTGAGGAGTTTGAGCAGAACCTCTAGCGAAGCGCTGACCCTCGTGACGAACGGGTTACGACGATGCGATGGTGAACGAACGGCACCGTTTCGAGCGGTGGCGACGAAGCCCGCTTAAAGAGGTCCAGCCGCGGTAACCCAGTTCCAGTGCGTGCGCGCGTGATCGGCGTTGACGCCGAGAACTCCACCGATTGTGCCGTCCGCCCAGGGTGCACCTTCGAGACGCTCAGACAACTGATCGTCCGAAAGCTCAGCGAGTAGTGCCAGGGAGGCAGCGCGAGAGCGCGCGGTGAGTGACACAACCTCAGACAGTGAGTCGTTACGGTGCTCTTGTTGGAACTGCTCGGTCATAGCGTTGACGCTGTCCATTATCTGCTCTCGAGAGCGCGTCTCGCCCTTTTCGTTGGTGAGTAGTCCAACCGGGTTCGTATGGCCAGAAAGTTGGCGTCGAATCATTGCCACGAAGTTGTCTTCGATGAGTGAGAGGTGTGCGAAGTGATCGAGAGCACTCCAGGAATTGCTCGCGTCGTGTTCACTCGTAGTAACCGGTCGACGCAACTGTTCGTCAGTGAGATCCGCGTACGTTGCCATGAGCCAGTTGCGACTCTCGTTGAGTTTCGACTCAATCTCAATTCTCTTCACGACGCCTCCGTTCGCGACTTATTGCCAACGTAACGCAAACTATCGAAACCGGTCAACGAGAACGTGACGAGTTGGACAACAGGTGCACGATGTCGCGAGGTCGATTACTGCGTCGCGACGTCGCGCCAGAGGTCGATGCTGCTTTCGACGGCGTATTTGTCGATTCGCTCAAGCTCGTCATCACTGAACGAGAGGTTGTTCAACGCGTCGAGGTTCTCATCGAGCTGTTTCACGCTGCTGGCACCAATGACGAGGGACGTGACGCGCTTGTCGCGAAGGGCCCAGGCCAGGGCCAACTGGGAAAGTGACTGGCCTCGCTCTTTGGCGATTGTTCCGAGAGCGCGGACGTGGTTCATGTTTGCTTCGTTCAGCATCGAGGTATCGAGCGACGTACCTTTCGACGCTCGTGATCCTTCGGGTACGCCATTGAGATAGCGATCGGTGAGAAGGCCCTGCGCCAAGGGGGAGAACGCAATGCAGCCCACACCCTCTTCGTCGAGCACGTCGAGCAGGCGTTCTTCAATCCATCGATTGAAGAGTGAGTAGGAAGGCTGGTGGATCAAGAGCGGCGTGCCCAAACGGCGAAGAATGGTGATGGCCTCTTTGGTGCGCTCGTCGGAGTACGACGAGATACCAACGTAGAGCGCTTTGCCTTGGCGAACGGCGTGGTCGAGTGCGCCCATTGTTTCTTCGAGGGGCGTGGTGGCATCAAAGTGGTGGTGGTAAAAGATGTCGACGTAGTCAAGTCCCATGCGCGCGAGGCTCTGATCGAGGCTCGCGAGGAGGTATTTACGTGATCCGAGGTCGCCGTAGGGACCGGGCCACATGTCCCAGCCAGCTTTGGTGGAGATAATGAGTTCATCGCGCAGTGACGAGAAGTCTTCTCGCAAGTGACGGCCAAAGTTCTTCTCCGCACTGCCGTACGGAGGTCCGTAGTTGTTCGCGAGATCGAAGTGCGTTACTCCTCGATCAAAGGCTCGCCGAAGCGTCGCGCGCTGGGTTTCGAATGGTTCTTCGTCACCGAAGTTGTGCCAGAGGCCGAGGGAGATTGCGGGTAACTGAATGCCACTTCGACCGCATCGTCGATACGCCATGTCGTTGTAGCGAGTGGGAGATGGCGTGTAGTCAGGCATGGTCGAAGCGTAACGAATAACGCGAGATTCGTGACACGAGACTTTCGCGGTAACTCATTTTTTGTCCTAGTCAGCAACAACGTTGGATCGACCAACGTGGAACGTCCACGAAGTAATCCAACGCTGTTGCTGTAAGGGACGATGGAACGAACGAGTCCTAGAACTCAGCCGCCATGACCTCGAGGTGTTCCATATCGAAGTCCTCTGAGGGTGAGGTCTGAATTTGGACGACTTCCTTGGCGGGAGCACGCAGCACGGTCAAGGTGACAAGAAGTCCAAGTGTCGCAAGAACCGCGCCGAGGAGAAAGGCCACGTGGTATCCGGCGACGAGAGCAGAAACTTGGCTCTGTCCCTGGGCGACGAGTGACGTCGTCTTGCTCGCGGCGAGGGTGCCGAAAATGGCAAGACCAAGTGAAGAGGCGAGCCACATCGAGACGTTGACGATTCCCGACGCGAGGCCCGCGTCGCTCTTGGGCGCGTCGGACATCGCGATAGTGAGGAGCGGCACCGACGACAAGCTCATGCCAATGCCCAACAACAGGAACGCCGGCAGGATCGAGGTGAAGTAGTTGGCGTCAACGGGGATACGGGCCATAACGAGCAAGCCAAAGATGACCATGATCGTTCCCGGCACGAGAAGCTTCATTGGACCGAAACGCATGAGCAGACGACTCGTTACCCCGAGAGACAAAAGCGCCATGGCGATCGTCATGGGCAAAAAGGCAATCCCGGTTCGAAGGGGCGCGTATCCGAGGACTTTCTCTAGGTAGAGCG
>DATCBX010000003.1:0-4305 GCA_036511635.1 Acidimicrobiales bacterium
CACAATTTCAGTGATAGGAGGATCGGGCACGCCCCCGACCAGAAGCGACGGGAACCCTTCGGGGAGGATATCCGGCACGGGACATAAGTCGACGCCGTCCTCAACATCAGTATTTCTTCCGTCGGCGTTTTACCCGCAACAGACACTTGATTTTGTGACGCCAGCCGAAGGCTGGATGATCAGTGCGAACTCAAATCGCATCATGGTCACGCACAACGGAGGCGTCACCTGGTTGACGAACTACACGGAATCGGCGACTCTTCAGTCAAATAACAGCTTCATACGAAGCGTGAACTTCGTCAACAGTATCGATGGATGGGCGCTGATTAATTACAAGGGACTCATTGCAACCACCAACGGCGGGCGAACGTGGTCGCATATCCTCGATCCTTCCGCAGGTTCGATTGCAACGTTTTCGTTCTCAAGTTCCCAAGATGGATGGGCGCTCACCGACAAAGGCACACTCCTCCAAACGATAAACGGCGCGCGGACGTGGCAAGTCATAAGCACTCCCGCTGTCGGTGCATCGATTTGTGCCACGCCACAAGGAACCGTTTGGCTCGGCGACAACGCCAACGGGAACGTCTACTTCTCGCACAACGGTGCCGCCTGGAATCTCGTGCTTCTAGGCAAATCAGTACCCGCTGCCGTCAATTCGATCGGCCCGCCGCCCGTTCGACCAGCGCCATGGATCTCCTGTTCTGGGAGTACCGCATGGTTGCTCTACAACTACGGCGAGGGTGCAGGCAGCGTGTCATACGTCGTCGAGCGAACTTTAAATTCGGGCAAGAGTTGGAAGATCGTGTTGTCGAGCGAAGTGCCGCATTCTTCTCCGCGCGCAACGCCTGGAATTTCTGCCACGGTGGTTAACTTTGGTGCTACTGGACCAACAGCGGCCTGGCTCTCTGGATACTGCGGACCGTGCACCACAGGGCTCGCGACACTTTCGACAACCTCAAACGCTTCCACTTTCGAAAGCCATCCATTTGTGGTTGGCGAAAACCACTACGTGCTTCCCATTGCCCTCTCATTCTTAAGTTCGGACAATGGATGGGCGCTCATTCGCGAAACCAAGTTGCAAGGAATCAATGCTGTCTATTCGACCACCAAAAACGTCTTGGAACGCACTTTGAACGAGGGTCGGAGTTGGTCCGTGATTAATCCGGACGTGAGGTGACCGACGGAGATCTCAATTTAAGCATCCATGTACGCAACCACAAAATATTTACGTGAACGCGGGCGAACGTTTCGGGATCAAAAGTTAATGGATGTATGCAGTTACGGACAGCTACGACCAACCATGGATGGCCAAAGTGTTGATGACACGCAGGGGGTCACAGGTTCAAGTCCTCTGCGGCCCACCATATTTTGGTCATAAGGATTGAGCCGTTACCGCAGGTGCCAGTCCACTCAGCCGACGCATGAGCAACTCGGTGAGCAATGCAACGTGTGGGTTCGGTTCGGCGAGCCGACGTCCACAATCTCCGAGTGGAAGATGCAATCTTGGCCGAGGTCTGGCCGAGCTACATCGCACGATGAGGTGTCATCCTGGAATGACACGTGGAAGATTGCGCCAGAACTAGTCACCCTGTGGTTGACTTGCAATCGTGATTGTCGCGGTGATTGCAATGGCTCTGATTGCGCTCATCGCCATTTTCCGAACGATCGGGTTTGTGTCGACACAAGATCACGATGTGAAGGCATTGGGGGCTCGATACAAGAGGCTCCTCGTAGCCTTCCATTCGGCGCTGTGGGGAGGACCGGCAATCCTAATTCTGGGCGGATCAATCGGCTGGACATGGATGTATTACCTCGGAATCATCATCTGGATAATGACTGGTCCCTTATTCTTTGGAGTGATCGTTGAGATTATTCGCAAAAAACGCCGCATTCGTGAAGTCGATAAGGATAGGGCGTAGCGGAGTGAGCAATGCAGAACATCATGTGTGTAACGCAGCACCCGCAAACCGAATTTCTGTGATTCTGTTGAACGACTTCAGGTGAGACCCCGAACTGCTATCGGTCGGACATTGTTGGTGTCGGAGAACCGACGTTGACGATTTACAACTGGCGAAATGCAAATTGGCCATCGGCGTCATACCGCCGCTGGAGAATCGTTCCAGCAGTCCTCTGATTAGTGATAACCCCCACGCCAACTCGGAATCCGTCGAACTTGCTAAATCAAGCAAGTTGCGGACGGTTATGAGGAGATCATTCTCGGAGAAGGGTTTCTGGAGAAGTGTGTACTCGTACGTCAGATCCAGAAGGGCCGAAGGTTCGGTCTAACCGGATATAAAGAGCACCGGATTAAGAGGTCGTATGGACTTAAACGCGTCCGCAACCGCTCGTCCGGACTTCTCGGCCAAAATGACGTTGGTGAGCAAGAGGTCGATTGCGCCTTCATAGGTTTCGAAGAAGGTAATTGCCCCAGGACTGCTCGCACCTACGATCACTTCGTTTCCATTCGCCAAAAGAAGTCTTTCAACCATTTCGCGAATAGCAACGACTTCTTCGACCACGAGAATCGTTTCGCCACGTCCACGACTTGATACATCGTGCGATGAGCATTCAATCGGTGCAACGTGGTCACTTAATGGGAGCAACGCACGTGAAACCAAATCCGCCCGCGCTAGGCGTGCGACTCTTGTAAATGCCTTTTTATCTCAGATCGCGCGAACGTTCTGCGCTTCCTCGCCCTTCTTGCCAGGGACAGCGTCGAACTCGACGAGTTGGCCCTCTTCGAGGTTTTTGTAACCGTCACCTTGAATATTGGAGAAATGTACGAAGACGTCGTCACCTTGCTCGCGCGAGATGAAACCAAATCCCTTTTCCGAATTAAAAAACTTAACTGTACCTTGTGCCACGAATACTCAATTCTTAGGGCGACAGACCGACCTATTCTGTCTGCTCGCTATAGAAGACTCTACTCGCCAGCGTTAGAGCGCGTTGGGCTGGGCCATTAAACGTCCACTAATCCTTGGTATGCCCAAAAACCGGCCCCTTGCGAGACCATCGTACGTAATCAACACCTACGCCATGACGCGGGGTAAGGATTCGTCTGCGGGAGGGTCCGGGACGGCTCTTTGGGCTTGACACACGTCAGACAGCAGACGGCAAAATGCACTCGTGAAACTGAGACAACCGCGAGCTGGAAGCTTCATTGAAGATTGGTTGCCAACAGAGGAGACGTAGAAGCCAGATCACATCGCTTCGATCAGAGACCGGCTCCTCATTCTGCCCGATTCGACTCGGACGCTGCCCGGACATGGTGATGAGACGACGATCGGTGCCGAAGCTCCCCATCTTCGCGACTGGTTGGCGAGAGGATCGTAAGCGCCTCCGCATGAAGTTGCGTGGGAATCGGCGGAAACTACTTAGCCGTGCGCATAATTTCGTGTCGTGTCCACCGACATTTTACGCCAATTACTCAAATTTTTGGCATTGTTGACGGTGTTGTTGACGGCGTTGTTGTCGAAATTCTTGACCACTCCTTTGCAGATAATGCGCGTGGTCGGGTATTCGGCTTCAACTCAATAACTCTTTGAGCTGGATAATCACATCTTTGCGGTACCTCATTCGCGTATCCGTGTAACGCTGGCCTCGATGCGGACAGTACTGGTAGTGAGATCCATTGGGGACGAGGCAGCGGCCTGGGCGGCCGTTCTTAATCGTGACGGCGATGCCTTCGCCACCATCTTCGATCAACACCGCGACCGTGTCTACCGTCACGCTTTTCGAATCACCGCCAACGCTCACGACGCTGAAGATGTCACGGCCGGCGCGTTCCTCGAACTATGGCGACGCCGCAAATCCGTACGCGTGATCGATGGTTCCGTGCTGCCTTGGCTTCTTGTAACGACGACGAATCTGGCGCGAAACTTGACTCGCGGCCTTCGCCGATATCGAGCACTCATTGCTGCGCTCCCCCGAGGTGAAGTTCCGCAAAGTGCAGAAGAAGTCGCGATAAAGGAGTTCGAAAAACTGCGTATCGCTGCACAGGTTCGAGACGCGCTTAACGGCCTCTCGCCCACGGACGCCGCCCTCGTCAATCTCACCATGTTCGAGCACTACTCACCCGCCCAGGTTGCAACCGTCCTCGGTATCTCCGATGGCGCGGCGCGTACACGCCTTCACCGTGCGCGAACTCGTTTAGCCGCGGCGATCGACGCCACGCTGGATGACGACAACATCAATGAGACAAAGGAGACGAGTCGATGAGCACTATGGAGATGGATACTGTCTACGCAACAGCCTTACGCGAGGTCCTCGTGGCAACCGTCAGGGACACTCCGCGCGCGCGACGTC
>DATCBX010000004.1:0-2209 GCA_036511635.1 Acidimicrobiales bacterium
CGTTACTGAAGTGATGCTCCAGCGCATGTTTGTAGGTAATCCGCCTGGCAACTGCAACAGAATTCTTGATTTTCCACGGCGATCACGGGGACACCTTTCTTCGTACCTACCGCTGACTTTCTCGACGACCCACCGGAGAGACGGGGTGTTTCAATTGACTCGAGCCACAGTTGCGCGGACCGCGGAATACGCCCACCGATCGTCGGTGGGAAAGACCTCGCATCCCCTCGGCGTCCGGTTGCAACTCCGGAGAGATCAAAGGAAGCATCCAATTGGTGGAATGATTTAAGTAATCTATGAATTCATGGATATACTAATTCCATGAATCAACCGGGAAACAGTAAGCCGCTCTACGTCGCCAAAGCCGAACTCTTCAAGTCTTTAGCTCATCCAGCACGTATTCGTATTCTCGAGCTGGTCGTGGCTGGTGAGATGTCTGTTAGCAACCTCCTGGCCGCTACCGGGCTCGAACCTTCTTCCCTGTCTCAACACTTGAATGTCATAAAGCACACTGGACTCGTTCAATCAAGTCGCGCCGGAAATACTGTGACGTACCGCGTGACCGATCCCTCGGTTGGCGAATTCCTGGCCGCGGCCCGATCGGTTCTCGCTACGACGCTCGGTCGTGCGCGCCAAACGCTCGAGGACTTAGTGGGACCTGCGTGACGGCGTCTGCGCCACTGGGGGGCGCTATTCGCCTTGACTCTCGGTGCGCGAGGGTGCAGCCCCTCGACGACTCTTCGTCGTGGTCTGTCGATAGGTAGAGCCGATGTCGACGTTCCGCTATCGCAAGGGATCCATCTTTCGTTCACTGTTCTCCAGAGCGCGTACTGAGCGTGCAGCCTCGCAACCCGACGTGCTCCCTGGCACCGGGCTACGGGGTTCGCTTCAGCTCCGCCACGTGGACGCCGGTTCGTGCAACGGTTGTGAAGTAGAGATTGCCTCGGCGTTCGCGCCAACGTACGACGCCGCACGATTTGGTTCTCGATTGGTCGCGTCGCCACGCCACGCGGACGGGGTATTGGTCACCGGCGTCGTCACCCGGAACATGGCGGGAGCGTTAGTACGAACACTCGACGCCCTACCCCGACCGGCGGTCGTCGTCGCGTGTGGCGACTGTGCGGTAAACGGCGGCATCTTTCGAGATGCTTACGGGGTTGCCGGGACGCTGGATTCCTTTGTCAACGTGGACGTTCGCATTCCGGGATGCCCGCCCCATCCAGAAGCGATTACCCAGGCGCTACGTAGCCTCACCGGCCGATAATCGTGGTGCTCTTCCTGGCCGGTCTGGGCTGCTGTGTCATTGGTCTCGTCGCGGCATTGGCCCTCTCGATCGACCGTCGCGTCGTGGTCGCGTCCCTCAGCGGGTCGTTGGGGTGTCTCCTCACCTTCGTTGCGGCGTCTCACGTGTTGCTCAGCGGACGCTCGTCGTCGTTCCACTCGGCGCTCGTGTTGCCCTTGACCGGAGTAAACCTCACCCTCGACCCGCTCGGGGCGCTGTTCGTGGCGATGACGTCATTCGTCGGTCTTGCGACGCTCGTGTACGTCGTGGGTTACGCGAAGGGCGAACTACGCTCTCGCACGGCACTCAGCCTTCTGCTGTTGTTCTTGATGTCGCTGTTGACCGTGCCGGCGGCGTCGAGTGTCGTCACCTTGATGTTCGCGTGGGAACTCATGGCGCTGAGTTCGATGTTGCTGATCATGGTCGAACAGCGTCGCCACGCTGAAGCACGCTCCGCCGCTCAGTGGTACGGGGCGATGACCCAACTCGGAGCTGCTTCGATCCTTCTCGGGCTTCTTCTGTTGTCGATGAAAGGTGGTCAAACGTTCGCTGACATCAGAGCGCACGTCGCCGCGACGCCACCGACGTTGCGGTCGTTTGCCTTCGTTCTCACGTTGATCGGCTTCGCGTCGAAGGCGGGCGCCGTACCGTTTCACGTGTGGCTGCCCAAGGCGCATCCCGAGGCACCGAGTCCGGTGTCGGCGCTGATGTCAAGCGCGATGGTCGCCACGGGCGTGTACGGCATCGTGAGAGTCGGCAACGATCTGTTGGGCGGCGGCATGCTCTGGTGGTGGGTGGTTGTCGTCGCGCTCGGCGTCGTGTCCGCACTCTTCGGCGCGCTGCACGCGGTGACGAGCGTCGATCTCAAGCGACTGCTGGCGTACTCCACGATCGACATCCTCGGGCTCGTTCTGATCGGTGTTGGAT
>DATCBX010000005.1:0-15519 GCA_036511635.1 Acidimicrobiales bacterium
TGACTGCCGACGACAGCACCACTGTGCTGTGACGCGACGAGTCCGCGACACCGTGCACTGCAGTACCTGGTGCGGAGAAAGTGGCCATCGAGCCAATGAGTTCGTGATACGTGGAGCCGCCCACGGTGTAGTCACCGCGACACGTGAACCCGGCGCTGTTGCTGCCACTGCCGCCAATGTTCCCTCTGCAGTTGGTCACGGTGACGGTGACCGGTATGCCATTGGCCTTCATGCGGTCGATGCGGGCATTGTCGTTCGTGACGGATAGAAAACTCACGACAAGCACGGCGGCTAGGGCGACCAATCCAAGCGAACCTGCAACGAGCTTTGCTCTACGACCAACACTGACCGCTGTAGCACCGCGCAGTGAGGCAACGTGATCGTCAGGCGACGGGAGATCAGTATTAGCTTCTGTCATGAGACATCTCTATATGGGCTGGACGGTGGATGGCTGTCTGCGAGACGTCAACGTGTGACGTCCGTGGCTTTGACTGGCTCAAATCTACGACATTGCCGCTGGGGCTCGAAAAGTTAAAACGCGTTCGCACCGGACGTCGCGGTCGGGTGACTTGTCGAGATGCTGTCTTACCTAAGGCTCGTTAGATTCACCACGATTGCTTCTTGTGTGGTCCTTGCCAGAATCACTACTGCTTCTTCAACTTCGGAAGGATTCTCTTCACGGTGTGCCACGAACGGAGGGACATAGACGTAGTCACCAGGCTTCGTTTCAATCCGAGTTTCCTCATCGTCTTTTAGAAAAATGAACACGGGGTTCCCGCTCAAGACGTAGATGCCGGTCTCTGATTCGCCGTGATGATGATCGTCGGAACGTGTCGACGGCTGAATATGACTTTCGCCCATCCAAATTTTCTCAGATCCAGTCGTAACGCCAGAGATGGCTTCGAAACGGCGCATGCCGGTACTCTGCGCGGTATTTTGTGCGAGGAATGAGCTTGGAACGTGATGTAGTTGAGCTGGTCGCTGTTCATTTTTAGGCGTTGTCATCATCGGGCCATTTCTTGTTCATTTGGGGTAGCCCGATTGAACGTAGCACTACTCTCAGTGAGATTTTGAGTCGATCGGTCTCAGACGTTGACGTCATTACTCACTGAACTCGTACGTCGAAAAAGTTCGACGTAGTGAAGAAGAATGACTCTTCTCAATGAAAATTGGTCCACTGTGACAGACTTCGACTATGAAACCTCTTCGGTTTAACTTTGCGCAGCGCGTGGTCCTGGTCGTTGGTTTAGGAATCCTCTTCTTTTTCTTCGGATCGTGGGTAACGAACTTTGGTTCGCACTCCTTTACTGGGTGGGTTGGTTACGCGCCGCTCAACAACACCTCGATGATCGCGAGATTCGGAGGACTGCACGCCGGAGTGCGGCTCGTCCTGTGGCTGGCATTTACCATCGTGTGGATGGTTTTGTCGTTGCTGTTGCTACGAAATTCTAATGAAGTAGAGGACGACTCCTAAGTCGAAAAGGCCGTCGCTACGAGTCTGATGTGATGAAATTCGAGTGGTTCGTGCGAGGTTCGTGACGCTTCTCGATCCCACGGGCAGCAACTCCCTCCCTCCTTGGCGAGGAACAAAGGGCCCCAATTGGGCTTTTCTAGGATTCGTCACCAAAACGTAGTGATGTCGAACTTGACACCAACCGTTTTGTCTGGCACATTAGTTTGTATGGCAAACCAAAATACTGGTAGTACGGAAGAACTTCTGGTCTCCGTCGGAACGCTTCGTCAGAGAGTTCGTAACGACCGGCATAGTTTCTGGTTCCCTCTCGTTGTCTTTGGTCTGATCACGTTGCTGTCAATTCCTCTCTACTACGGCTGGCCGTTACTTTGGACCAACTTTCATTGTCACCACTTCGCCAATCGCTCAACGGTGTGTTCAGGCACTCTTGTCTCTCACGGCGGTGTTCTCACGTCTGGCTTCTCCGCCAATCAACTAGGGGGCTGGTTGTCCCTCTTTTGGTTCGTCTCACTGCTTTTTGGTTACGTTGCCACCATCGCCTTCTATCGTCACCGCGCGGTGACGGTCGGACTGAAGGTTCGAATCTGGCCAGCGGTGGCCGTAGGGCTTGGTCTCTTGATCTTCGTGATGTTGCTGCAGACCTACTGGCACACAATCGAGCCGCCGTTTCTGAATTCTGGTGATTTCTGGGCCCGAGGAACGGCCACCCTCGTCATACTTTCTATTGGCATCGTGACGCTCGCGGCTCTTGAACGTAGTTTCTGGTACTTGATCTACGCGTTGGGATTTGTTTTTATCGCCCTTCTCTCGAGCCTCTACGACGTGTCCAACCTTGTGCGGTGGGAGGGTCTTGGTCGCTTCATCACGCCGAGCAATCAGGGAATCCCTAACGTCATCCTGCCGTCGCTCTACCTGCTCATTGGTGGTTTCGTTTTCTGGGCGCTTCAACACGATGCTCGCGTCGCCAACGACGATGCAGAATTAGTTGTGGAATGACAAAAATCAATCAAGACGTGAGCGATATCACCTCGACACTTGATGACGTTGTCCATCAACGGACACGTCTCGGCATTCTGACGGTCTTGCACGAAGCTAACAAGGTCGAATTTGGGTACCTGCAAGAGGCACTCGGACTGACAGGCGGCAATCTCTCGCAGCATCTGAGCGTGTTGGAGAAGTCGGGACTCATTCGCATTGAAAAGGGCTACGAGGGACGTCGCGCCCGCACGTGGGTCTCCAATACCCGTGCCGGGACGAAGGCGCTGCGCGCCGAAGTGACGGCCCTTAAGGCCCTCGTGGCCCGTATCGAGTTTTAGGCAGCGTGGCGATGAGGCGGGTTCGCGAGGTGAGTAGCACCATGGTCACCTGGCTGGTAATGATCGTCGTCCTCTTGACCATTTCAGTATTCGTTGGCGTTCGCGTGAGCGCAACGACTCGCCATGGTGAGGCGATCGGTTCAACGAAGTCGGACGTTGTTTCGTCCGCTTTGCAGAAGGACATCACGGGGCTCAACCTCGTCGTCGCTAATACGGTGGGCGTGAAATCACCGGCGCCAGTGGGAGCGCCGATAATAATCTCAGGTCAACGCGCACTCTCCTCAAGCGGACGACCCGAGGTCTTGTACGTCGGTGCAAATTTCTGTCCATTTTGTGCGGCGGAGCGTTGGCCACTGGCTCTTGCGCTCGGACGCTTTGGTACCTTCTCGAACCTGAGTTTCATTAGGTCCGCGCCGTCGCCCGAAGTTTTTCCTTCGACACCGACGCTCTCGTTTTATCGCTCCACCTACGTGTCAAGGTACGTGACGTTTGTCGCGGTCGAGACCGAGACGCAGTCCCACAAGCCGTTGATGCCTCTGACCAGCGAAGAGAGCGCCCTTGTTGCGAAGTATGACGTCTATAAATATTTACCCGCAAACGGACCCGGACCAGGTGGCTCTATCCCTTTTCTGGACTTGGGCAACCGGTACTTTCAAGCTGGAGCGAGTTTCTCGCCTTTGCTACTCGAGGGGAACTCTCAAAAAACGATTGCTCGCGGCCTCGTGAATTCCGCGAGTCCCCTCACGCAGGAAATTGTTGCAAGTGCCAACTATCTAACCGCCGACATCTGCGTGTTGACGAAGCAGCAACCAAGCAACGTATGTCGATCTCGCGCGGTGAAAGTCGCCGCACGTTAACGATAAGGAATTCATCTCACGTGCGGAACTTGGAGCGATAAGTTGCTGTAACCATGCGAACGAGACGAGGACGACGCTCAAGCCCAACGAGGTTTGTCGCGACGATACTCGGAGCAGCGGTGCTCGTTTCGAGTGGATTTGCTCTCTACCTTGGCGGCACGGCCGTCGCGGTCAGTTCGAGTGCGACATCGTGGACGGTCTACCACGGTGACGCCGCAGGAACAGGAGTTTCGACGTCGGTGAAGGCGGTGACGACCTCAAAAAGAGCTTGGACGTCGCCCGCTATTGATGGTGAACTCTACGGAGAACCCCTCGTGTATTCGAGCGACGTTTACGTCGCTACGCAAAACGACATGGTCTACGCCCTCTCGGCATCGAATGGACGGGTGAGGTGGGCACGGCACGTTGGCGCGGCGGTGCCCTCCAGCGCACTGCCGTGCGGCAACATCTCTCCCTCTGTGGGTATTACGGGCACTCCCGTGATTGATCCGGCGAGGAATGAGATTTTTGTCGTGGCCGATGAGTTCGTTGGTGGAAAATCCGAACATTATCTTGTGGGACTCAGTACGAAATCCGGCGCGATCGAACTGCGCGTGCACGTGGACCCACCCGGCGCTGACCCGTCCGCCTTGTTACAACGAACGGGATTGACGTTGGACGGCGGCCGCGTCGTTTTTGCTTTTGGCGGCAACTACGGAGACTGCGCTTCGTATCGTGGACGGGTTGAATCAGTCAAAGAGACTGGCTCGACGCCGGCGATTTTTAGTGTGGCCTCTGGTCCAGGTCAAAGTCAAGGTGCGATCTGGATGGGAGGCGCGGCGCCTGTCGTTGACGCGCGAGGCAACGTGTGGGTCAGCGTCGGGAACGGATCGGCGAACGCAACAGGTCAGGCCTATGACGACAGCGACTCGGTGTTGGAGCTGAGCGCGTCACTGCATTTAGAGCAATACTTCGCGCCGTCGGATTGGGCTCAGAACAACGCGAGCGACGCTGACATGTCGATGGCGCCGGCACTCCTCGCCGATGGACAAGTGGTGTTGGCGGGTAAGTCACGAATTGTCTATTTGTTAAATGGCGCTCACTTAGGAGGCATTGGTCAAGAACAGGCAAGTCTTCCCGCGGCGTGCGCCAACGATATCGACGGCGGAAGTGCCGTCGTAGGCACGACGGTGTACTTGCCGTGTGTCGGCGGCACGGTGGCCGTGCGCGCGAGCGCCTCGCCACCGTCAATCAAGGAACTGTGGCACACCAGCGTGGGCGGGGGACCGCCGATCGTTGTCGCGGGCGAAGTATGGACAGTGGGGCAAAACGGTGTGCTGTACGCGCTCAATCCCTCAACCGGAGCCGTGCACCAGCAAGCGTCCATTGGCTCGCTCGCCAATCACTTCACGACACCCAGTGTCGGCGACGCACTTATGGTGGTGACATCGTCGAATCGTGTGGTGGCCTTTCACGCCGTCGCAAAGTAACTTTCGGCGCCTAAATCAACCTTTGGGGTTGGTGTAGATCGGCGCAGATCCACGCGTTCAGTTGCGGAGTTTGTCGTCGGTAGTAGCCCTTGATGAGGGATTATAGAATCGTGAAGAATTTTAAGGGAGTATCCCTTGCTAATACCCGACTAACTTGATAATAATTGTCGTGATTAACCACCACCTCTTCAGGAAGGGGCCCCATGTCGACAGAAACGAAGACCGAGTCCGCCGTTGAGGAGATCAAGCGTTCGAGCAATTACCTGCGTGGAAACCTTGACGCTGAACTCAGCGCTGAAGGTCCCGACGTCACGAACGACAGCGAACAGTTGTTGAAGTTTCATGGCATTTACGCTCAGGACAACCGTGACGTTCGTCGCGAACGAGCACTGGCCAAAGAGACGCTTGACTACATCTTCATGATTCGCGTCGTTATACCTGGCGGTCGACTCTCACCCGCGCAGTGGCTCGGCCTCGACGACATCTCGTCCAACGTTGCCGATGGATCGCTTCGCCTCACTACTCGCCAAGCCGTGCAGTTTCACGGTGTCGTGAAGGGCGATCTGCGCGAACTCGCTCGCTCGCTCGACCAGCAGTTCCTGAGCTCTTTTGGGGCATGTGGCGACGTGGTGCGCAACGTAGTGACCTGCCCGAATCTGCACTTTGAAAGTGGTCACGGCCACCTTGAAGGCATGGCTCGCCAACTTCGTGAGACCTTTCGCTCGACCTCCGAGGCCCACTGGGAGATTTTCGTCAACGGTGAGAAGGCCGCCTCTCGCGAAGGGTTCGAAGAGCGTCCTTTCTACGGTGATACGTATCTGCCACGAAAGTTCAAGATCGCCGTTTCGCACCCGCGTGACAACTGTGTCGACGTTTTCGCCCAGGACGTTGGTCTCATTCCGGGTGAGCACCCCGAGGTTGGCGCTGGTTTCACAATGTTGGTCGGGGGAGGGCTTGGCCGTTCCTACGCGAACGAAGACACGTTCGCCCACCTTGGTCAGCCGCTGACGTTCGTGACCTACAACGAGGTCGAAGAGGTCATCGCGTCGATCATCGCGACGTACCGTGACCTCGGTGACCGTTCAGAACGCAAGCGAGCACGCATGAAGTACGTCATCGCCGATCGGGGTCTGGCGGCCTTCCAAAGCGAAGTCGAACGACGCCTCGGTCGTGAACTGCGCGCACCCCTCGACGTGCCGGCTGACTTTGACGCCGATGATCACCTTGGATGGCGATTGTTGCCCGACGGCACGTGGCAGTTGGGCGTTCGCGTCGGTGCGGGCCGGGTAAAGGACGTCGAGGGCGGCCCCACGATGCGCTCAGCCTTTCGACTTATCGCGCAGAACTACCCCGTGACCTTTCTTATTACTCCCCAACAAGACCTCATTATCTCGGGTGTGAATAATAGCGACCGCGACGCCATTGACGCGCTCTTAAAGGAACACAACGTGCGTCCCGACGGTGAGCTCGGGAACGTCGAACGTTCAGCGTTGGCCTGCCCAGCGTTGCCAACGTGCGGCCAGGCGCTGGCCGAGTCGGAGCGGGTACTACCGAGCCTTGTCGCGGGACTCGAACACGCGCTCGCCGCGCGTCAACTGGGTCGACGTCCGCTGCAACTGCGCATGACGGGATGCCCAAATGGTTGCGCGCGACCGGCCATTGCTGAAATTGGCGTGGTCGGTCGAACCAAGACAACCTACGACCTCTATCTCGGAGGTCGTACCAGGGGGGACCGACTCGCGGGACTTTACAAAGAAAAAGTCAAGCTGGAAGATATTCCCGAGATCCTCGGACCGCTCTTCGATCGCTGGGCGAGTGACGGCGAGGCCGATGAGTCCTTTGGTGACTTCGTGACACGGGTCGGTGTCTCGTGACCGTCTATCTCGTGGGCGCGGGACCTGGTGACGCCGACCTCTTGACAGTGCGCGCAGCGCGACTGCTCGGTGACGCCGACGTGGTCGTGCGCGACCGTCTCGTTGACGAGTCCGTCATGGGTTACGTGAACCCTCACGCCAAGATCGTCGACGTGGGCAAAGTTCCAGGAACGTCCTCGAGTCAAGCGTCGATCAACGAACTACTTATTGAACTTTCGCTGCAGTACGACACCGTCGTCCGGCTTAAAGGTGGCGATCCATTTGTCTTCGGCCGTGGCGGCGAAGAGCTCCTGGCCTTGCACGAGGCGGGCGTGGCCACTGACGTGGTGCCCGGTCTGAGTTCAGCACTCGCGGGACCACTGGCGGCGGGTATTCCCGTGACGCATCGAGGACTTAGTCGTGGCGTCACTATCGTCAGCGCGCGTGGCGCCAACGGTGACGTCACGGACTTTCACGCCCTCGCTAACCCGGATCTTTCACTGGTGATCATGATGGGCGTCGAGCACCGTGGCACCATTGCGCAACAACTCCTTGACGGAGGTCTGAGCGCCACGACGCCAGTCGCTGTTGTGGAGCAGGCCTGGACCGGACAGCAACGCACGACGCGAGGTCCCTTAAGCGATCTTGGTTCATTTAACGTACGTCCGCCAGCCGTCATTGTTGTAGGTGAGGTCGCCGCGCTTGATCTTCGATCGGTCGGGATTCTCGACGTCGCGCTTCTCTGAGATGTTGCCCCTCGCCTTTGCGTTTGAGGGCAAGCTTGTACTCGTCATCGGTGCCGGTCAGATTGGTGTTCGAAAAGCCCAACAGTTGATCGACCAAGGTGCAGTGGTAACGGTGATTGCTGAAGAGATTCTGGTCCCTTTGCCCGAAGGCGTTGCGAACGTCGAACAACGTCGTTACCAACGCGGTGATCTTCGAGGTTTCTGGCTCGTGGTGTCGGCGACTGGCCACTCCGAGGTGAACGACGACGTAGTTCGTGAGGCCAATGAGGAGCGAATCTGGCTCAACGTCGTTGACGATCCTGATCGCTGCAGTTTCTATTTCATGGCGTTGCACCGTCAAGGTGACGTGACAGTGGCGGTGACAACCGAAGGCGCAGCGCCCGCACTCGCCCAAGAGATTCGATCTCTCGCGGCGAGCCGTCTGCCGAACAATTTGGCCGAGATTGCCGTCACGCTGCGAGCGGAGCGTCGAGCAGTGCACGACCAAGGTGCCAGCACCGAAAACGTTGACTGGCGCCCTCGAATTCGAGAACTTTTAGGTGTTGAAACGCCTCACTAGGGGCGAAACGGCCGAAACACTGGCGCGAAGCGGGTCAACTCATCGATCAGAGCGATCGATGACTTTTCAAGTTGTTCGTTGCCCGCAAAGACACCGTCAACGACCGGCGTGTCCTTCAGTGAGATTGAGACGTCGCCGGCGAGGAACATACGCAGCGCCACGAGTGACGAGAGGAGTACTTCGGACGCGCGAAGACCCCTGGACGATCCTCCGTAACTGACGACGCCAAAGGGCTTGTAGCGCCACTCGTGGAACAGATAGTCAACGGCGTTCTTGGTCGCTGCGTTGATGCTGTGGTTGTACTCGGGAATGACGAACACGTACGCGTCAGCGCGCTCAATGATTTCGGACCAGCGTTTTGTGTGGTCCTGTTGGTACTTTTTTCGAAATGGCTGAAAGGGCTCGTCAAAGAGCGGCAGGTCCAGTTCAGCGAGATCGACGAGTTCGACGGCGAGCCCGTTGTGATCTTTCGCGAGGTCATAGAACCAATTGGCAATTGGTTCTCCAACCCGCCCTGGTCGCGTGCTGCCAATAATGACTTGGAGTAAAGGGCGAGGCGGTGACATAAACGAGGAGCCTAACGTCAGCACGTCGACGCATTTAGATCACTGGGTGGGCTTGCGCGTCGGACACTTGCTACGAAGCAGAGACCCGAGAATGATAATTCTTATAGACGGTCAGGAAATGACACATCTGTGTAGGTCTAATCTTGCGTATTAGCCGACTAAATTGAAGGTCGTGAAAAAACAGAGTCGCTCCGCCCCCGTTATGAAGATTGTGCTCGACGCGGTCGCCGAACGTCTCGTTGCCGGCGATGAACTCCTCGTTCGTATACCCGAGATTTGTGAATCGACGGGCGTCAACTATGGGTCGGTATACCACCACTTCGGTTCTCGAGAAGGCGTCATCGACGCCGCGTACAACTTGATCTTTTCCCAGATGGTCGAGGAAGACATTGCAATATGTCGCCAAGCGTCCGCCGAGTCCCAGTCACTCGAGGAGTACGTCGCGGTGATTTTGCCGATTGTCGGGGCAATCAATACGGGTCCAGAGCGAATTGCTCGTAGGGCACTTCGCGTGCGCATTGTGGCCGCCGCCGAGACTCGACCCGAACTTCGTGTGCTCATTGGTGAGACCCAGTCGCGTCTCACCGAAGAGTGGCGTCTCATGATTGAATACACCCAAGAGCGTAAGTGGCTTCGTGACGATCTGTCCTCAACGTTCCTTTCGGTCTTGTTTCAGGTCTTAGTGTTTGGACGAGCGCTCGACGATATTTCGGACAAGCCCCTCGAGGAAGAGGACTGGGCGTCGTCCATCGCCAAGATGTTCGTCAACCTTCTTCCCTCATAGGACACGTACGCCCTTGTCCTGTGCTGAACTGCAGGTATGAAATGGTTTGGGGTTGTGGCGAGCGTTCTTGTCGTGGTAGCTCTCGGACTAAGCGCCGCTAAGTCCACCGAGTCCTCGTCGCCCGCGCCGCTTCTTGCGCCCTGTACTGCCACGGCGCTCGCTGCTCCGTACCACGGCATCGACAAAGTGACCGGTGTTGACAGCTTTGGCTGCGTCGGTCAGTGGGCCTACATGTGGGCCACCTTTGGCACCGGTGTGCACGCGATTGGTGTAACCGAAGTGTTGTCCTACGACCGCGCCACGTCGTCGTGGAAGAACGCGCCGCGACTCACGTACTGCAATCATCATCGCTTGCCGCACTACGTCGAGTTCTGGGGATGTAACTCAAACTAAATAGTTCGGTGTCAGTCTGGCCCGTGACATCACCTACGCTTTGAAGTCGTGAGGACGCGAGGATTTGTCTCTTTAGCGCGGGCCTCCGCGCAAGATCTCTTTGATCAGACGACGGCCTTTGGCCGTCTTGCTCTCGTGCACGTGTTCATGATGGCCGGTGACACGTTGGTCACGGTCTCACTCGCCGGTTCGCTTTTCTTCTCGGTTTCCCCCACGGAAGCCAAGGGCAAAGTGCTCTTGTACTTGCTGCTCACGATCGCGCCCTTCGCCGTTGTTTCACCAGTGCTTGGTCCCCTCATCGACCGCTCGGCGAACGGACGTCGCGTCCTCGTCGCGCTCTCAGCGGGCCTGAGGGCGGTTCTGTGTCTGTTAATGGCAGAACACCTCAATTCACTCTGGCTCTTTCCCTTGGCGTTCCTCTTGCTCGTCTCCTCCAAGCTCTACGTCGTTACGCGTGGCGCCTTGGTGCCCGAGATGGCGCGTACCGATCAGTTTCGTGAGCACGCGGCGCGCGTTGGTGACGCCGGGTGGCCGAAAGAGAGCGTGGACGAAGAGAAAGGATTTGCGGGCTTCAACGCCCAGCTCACCTTGCTCGGCACGTTGATTGGTCTCATCGCCGGATCGGTGGGCGCTGGAATCTTGAAGGGAATCGGCGCAACCAGTGTTCTCGTGACCGCGTCGTTGGTGTACATCGCCGCCACCGTGGCGAGCGCGCGTTTGCAGCGACCGTCAAAGATCGTGCGCGACCAAGTGGCGGGACTGACACAGACGGAGCGAGACCTCAACGCACTAAATCCCCTCGGGGACGTGGAGGTCGCGTGGGGTCTCAGCGCGGCGGCCCTCATGCGTTTCACCGCGGGCTTCGCGACGTTTCTGTTGGCCTTTGGTCTACGGCGTGCGTCAGCGGGACTTGGTTGGTACGCGCTCGCCCTCGGGCTCAGTGGCGTGGGCGCCCTGGTTGGACTGGCGTTCGTGACAAGGGTTCGCAACGCGCTGAAAGAGTCCACGTTGCTCGCGATGGCGCTCTTGGCAACGGGTCTGGGCGCCGCTGCCGCCTCAACGCACGCCGTGTTGTGGGTTCAGGTGATATTGGCGGGGTGGCTCGGCCTCGCTGGTGCGGTCGCGCAGCCAAGTTTTGACGCCATCACCCAGCGCAACGTCGCCCCGGGCGCCCAGGGTCGAACCTTCGCCCGCTTCGCCGTTCGTCAACAACTTCTCTGGGTGCTCGGCGCGTTGATTCCCGTGGCGGTGGAGATGAGTTTCACACTGGGCGATCGATTCTTAGCGGTGTTGATGATTATCGGTGCCTTCGCCTATCCGATTGGTCGACGCGTCGCGCGCAATTAAGGAACTGCCCGCGTTTTTACTTGTGCTGTAATTGGATATGGCAATGTCGTCTCAAACTGAGTTCACACAAGAAAACCTGGCCATCTGGCCTCACGTCGTGATCGTTGGTGGAGGTTTTGCTGGTATCGCGACCGCTCGAAAACTGGCCAATAAACCGGTACGAGTGACGATCATTGACCGACACAACTTCCACACGTTCCTGCCCCTGCTCTACCAAGTAGCCACGGCCGGCCTCGAGCCCGCTGACGTGGCCTACCCGATTCGCACGATCTTTGGCCACGCCAAGAACATTCGAGTTCGTCACGCGCGCGTCGTTGGCGTGGACCAAGCACGAAACGTCGTCACGCTGCACACCGGGGCCGAAATTGCGTACCACGAGCTCGTGGTGGCAACGGGCGCGACCGCGCAGTTCTTCAATATTGTTGGCGCGCGTGACTACGCCATGCCGCTCTATACGCTCTCGGACGCGCGACGACTGAGGAATCGATTGTTGCGTGCACTCGAAGACGCGGACGTGGCCAGTGAGTTCGAGCCGGTCTCGCTGAACTTCGTCATTGTCGGCGGTGGTCCCACGGGCGTTGAAACCGCTGGCGCACTTTCTGAGCTCATCACGATTGCCATCAAACGCGACGGGCTTGGCCTCGACCCCAAGAGGGTGCGCATTCGCCTCGTGGACCTCGCACCGCGACTGCTGACGGCGTTCCCCGAGTCGGCGAGCATCTACGCCAAGCGAGAACTTGAGAAGTTGGGCGTGGACGTCGAGTTTGGACGCTCCGTCGTCGAAGTCGAAGCCCACGCGATTCGATTTGACGACGGTGAGCGCCTCGACGCCGCAGCGGTTATTTGGGCTGGTGGCGTGACCGCGGCGGGCACGTTGGCGAGCGTCTTGGCGGGTACGCCCGGACCCAGTGGACGCGCCCTTGTGGGCGTAGACCTTCGCATGAAGGGGAGCGACAACGTGTGGAGTGTGGGCGACGGTGCTGCTATCCCGAGCACCGAAGGTACCTTCTGCCCTCAGCTCGCGCCCGTGGCGATTCAGTCCGGTCGCCACTGCGCCAAACAGATCCTTCGCGTGCTGGCCGGCGAAGAGACCGAACCGTTTCACTACCACGACAAAGGCATCATGGCCACGATTGGCCGACGCGCCGCGGTGGCGAAGCTACCGCACGCGGGCGTGGTTCGTGGCACGTTGGGTTGGTTGGCGTGGCTGGGGTTACACCTTTTCTATCTCGTGGGCTTTCGTAATCGCCTACGCGTGATGATCAACTGGACGTGGCGCTACTTTGACTGGCCCTCGGGTCCGCGACTCATCGTCGCCGACGCCGAAACCGCGGCGTAGAAGCGTCTACGACAGTCGCGATTCAAGGTCGTCGACGAACGCTTTCAGTTTCGGTGGCAAGTGATCGTTGAACTGGGCGTAGTGCTCTCGAATTCGAGGAACTTCGTCGCGCCACTCGTCGTTGTGCACCGTCAACAGTTCTGCCATGTCGGCACTGGAGACGTCGAGACCTTCGATGTTGATCGCCTCAGTCGTCGGCACGTAACCAATCGGGGTCTCCACCGCTTCGCCGCGACCGGCGCTGCGCTCAAAAATCCACTCCAGTACACGAGAGTTCTCGCCAAAGCCCGGCCAGAGCCAGCGACCGTCCTCAGCCTTACGGAACCAGTTCACGTAGAAGATCTTGGGCAACGTCGCCTCGTCGAAGCGATCTGAGAAGGTCAACCAGTGCGCGAAGTAGTCCGCCATGTTGTAGCCACAGAACGGCAACATCGCGAAGGGGTCACGGCGCAGATTGCCAACGGCTCCGGTTGCGGCGGCCGTGGTCTCTGAAGCCATGATCGAACCTAAAAAGACGCCGTGGTCCCATCCGCGTGACTGGAAGACCAGTGGCACGACGCTCGCGCGTCGTCCGCCGAAGAGAATCGCGTCAATGGGTACGCCCGCAGGGTCTTGCCATTCGGGCGCGATCGCAGGGTCTTGGTCGGCCGGCGCGGTAAAGCGTGAGTTCGGGTGAGCGGCGGGGGTGCCGAGCTCTTTGGTCCACGGCTGACCCTTCCAGTCGGTGAGACCAGCGGGTGGTTCGCCCATGCCTTCCCACCACACGTCGCCGTCAGCGGTGAGCGCGGTGTTCGTGAAAATCGTGTTGGCCTCAACGGAGTACATGGCGTTGGGGTTGGTGTCCATGTTGGTGCCGGGTGCGACGCCAAAGAATCCCGCTTCGGGGTTGATTGCGTAAAGCCGTCCGTCGGGACCGGGCTTCATCCAACAGATGTCGTCACCCACCGTCTCGACCTTCCAGCCCGGCAGAGAGGGCACGAGCATCGCCAGGTTCGTTTTGCCACAGGCGCTGGGAAAGGCGCCGGTCACGTAGCGTGACTCACCGGCAGGACTCGTGAGTTTCAAGATCAACATGTGTTCGGCGAGCCAGCCGTCGTCGCGCGCGAGTACTGAGGCGATGCGCAGCGCGAAACATTTCTTGCCCAAGAGTGCGTTACCGCCGTAACCCGAGCCGTAGGAAATGATCTCGCGGGCTTCGGGGAACTGAACGATGTACTTGTTCTCCTCGTCACACGGCCACGGCACGTCCTTTTGACCATCGGCCAGGGGGAAGCCCACGGAGTGAAGACAGGGTACGAACTCGCCCGTCTCACCCAAGACCTCGAGCGCGCCGGTTCCCATGCGCGTCATGATGCGCATCGAGACCGCGACGTAGAGCGAGTCGGTGATCTCGACGCCGATGTGAGAGATGTTGGAGCCGAGGGGGCCCATAGAGAAGGGCACGACGTACATGGTGCGCCCCTTCATTGATCCGCGGAAGAGGGTGTTGAGCGTGGCGCGCATTTCGCTCGGCTCGCGCCAGTTGTTCGTTGGTCCGGCGTCGATCTCTTTCTCTGAGCAAATGAACGTGCGATCTTCGACGCGCGCGACGTCGCCGGGGTCGGAGCAGGCGTAGTAACTGTTGGGCCGCTTGGCCTCAGAGAGTTTGGTGAAGGTCCCGTTGTCGACGAGTTGTTGACACATCTCGTCGTACTCTTCGGCTGAACCATCGCACCAGTGGATACGATCGGGGGTAGTGAGCTGCGCCACTTCCTCGACCCATTCAATCAACTTCTTATTCGCGGTTGGGTACGTCACGACTACTTCCTCATTTGCGATTCCCGCGTCGCATCGTTACGACGTGGGCCAAACAACAGCATCATGAGCGCGCCAGCTGACCCAACCAGAGAACAGAGCCAGCACGAAGATGACGTATTGGAGCGTATAGCCAAAATCGTCTCCCAACACACCATCCCGAAAGGTGAGCGCCACGTGGGCGACGACGCGGCGGTTCTTTCACCCTTCGTCGGTGAAGCAATTATCAGCACTGACATAGCTGTTCTGGGCGTCCACCTCGACGCTGAAATCTTTCCACTCGGCGATTTGGGCTACAAGGCCGTGACGAGCGCGCTGTCTGATTTAGCGGCCATGGGCGCTCGTCCACGAGGTCTTGTTGTCGCCGTCACGGCGCCGCCGGGCACCGACCTCGAAGCGTTACACGTTGGCATCGCGGAGGCTTCGGCACTAACGAACTGTCCCGTCGTTGGGGGAGATCTCTCGCGCGGCAAGGACGTCGCGGTAGCGGTCACGGTTTTTGGTGAATGTCCTGGGAGGGGCGCGGTACTGCGCAGTGGCGCGCTTCCCGGCGACGAGATACTCGTGACGGGACCGTTGGGGCGAGCCGCGGCCGGCCTGCGCCGTCGCCGTGAGGGAGCGGAGCTCAACGACGAACTCGTCGAGGCTCATCGTCGTCCGTGGCCCCGGCTCGGTGAAGGTACGGCGGCGCGCGGCGCGCACGTGCACGCGATGATGGATCTCAGCGACGGGATTGGGTTGGATCTTCACCGCATGGCTGACGCGTCCAAGGTTGGCTTCGAACTGAGCGCGATTCCCGTTGCCGGGGGCGCGACGCTCGAAGAGGCGATAGCTGGAGGCGAGGATTACGAATTACTTATTGCCACGAACGATCCTGGTCGACTTCGCCTGATGTTCGTCGATCGGGGTTTGCGAGCGCCACTCAGCATTGGTGTCGTGGTGGCCGACAGCGCGGTACGAACACTCGGTGGTGAGGTGTTTCTACGCCGCGGTTTTGAGCACGAGCTCTAGAAGTTACTTCG
>DATCBX010000006.1:0-2802 GCA_036511635.1 Acidimicrobiales bacterium
TCGAACGCGGCCATTGACTACGCCAAAAGAGTGCCAACGGGCGCGCTGAACAGGGCCATTCGTGATCTGCAGATCAAACAGCCCGCGCCAACAGGAAAGATTCGCTACGCCGTCCAAGGCGCCACCGAGCCTCCGACCTTCACCTTGTTCGTCGCAGGTCGACTCCCCTCGACGTACCTGCGTTACGTAGAGAGAAGTCTGCGCGAACGATTCGAGTTAGGTGCCTCGCCGATTCGAGTGCGCGTCCGAGTCGAGTAGTGGCGAACTGGTGTGAGGTCTGTGATCGCCCCGAAGAAGGCGCGGTGTGCGAGGTCTGTGGCAACGAGATCGTCGAACCGGTCCACCAAGGAGTTCCATGGCGATGGCGATTTTTCATCGTCGCTTCGATTATTTACCTCGTATGGCGGATCTATCAGATAATTTCGTGGATAGTCCACTAGGAGGAACTACGTGCCTATTTACGTTCTCGGCGATCGCGTACCCAACATTCACCCCGACGCGTACATTCACCCCGACGCAGTAATTATTGGCGACGTGCACGTTGGCGCTGAATCCTCGGTGTGGCCGGGCGCGGTACTACGTGGTGACTACGGCACCATCATCGTGGGCGAGCGCACCTCGATTCAAGACGGCGCGATTATTCACGCCGTCGCGGACTATCCGACGGTCATCGGCAGCGACTGCGTCGTTGGACACCTCGCGCACCTAGAGGGCTGCGTTATTCACGACCGTGCACTCGTTGGCAGTGGATCAGTGGTGTTGCACGAAGCTGAAGTGCACAGTGGAGCGACCGTAGGCGCCGGCGCCGTCGTGCGCAATCGCATGCAAGTTCCTGCTGGCTCGCTCGCCGTTGGCGTGCCGGCCGATATCCGTTGGGACGCCAGTGACGAAGAGATGATCATCGCCGCCGCCGCGCTGTACGTCACGAACGCTCACCGCTACCGAGCAGAACTGCGACCTCTTTAAGCGTTCGAGATTTCAACGAGTCGTTCGAGTGCGAGTGCGGCCTTACCTTCTACGACGCTGGCGCTCGCGAGCGCGAAGCCCTGGGAGAGTGACGTAGCTTTTCCGGCGACCATTAGAGCGAGTGAAGCGTTAGCGCACACCACGTCAAAGACCGGGCCTTGCTTTCCCTCCAGAAAGGAGTGCAGTGCTCGAAGGTTGACGTCAAGGTCACCTCCGCGAATACTCTCCACGCTGTGACGCATCCCAAGTTCGGCGCCAGCGTCAACTCGTTGAGTGGTCCGTCCTTCAGGGGTGATGAAACGAAGGTTGGCGGGGGAGCCAAGCGAAAGTTCGTCGAGACCGTCGTCAGAATTAACGAGAATCGCGTAGCGAATGCCTCTCGCGTGTAAAACCTGGGCCATGTCGTCAAGAAGATGACGTTGCGCCACGCCAATAAGTGCGCGCTCGACGAGTGCGGGGTTGGCGAGAGGACCCAAGACGTTGAATATCGTTCGAAAGCCAAGAGTGCGGCGTATGGGCGTCAGGTAACCAAGCGCGTGATGAAACGTCGGCGCGAAGAGAAATCCAATACCGGCCCCTTGCACGCACGCACGCACGACTGCTTCGGGAGCATCGAGGCGTACGCCTAACGCTTCTAAGATGTCGGCCGAACCCACTGAGGATGACGCGGCGCGATTGCCGTGTTTCGCTACTGGGACGCCACAGCCAGCGACCGCAAGGGCGGCCATCGTTGATACATTCACGCTGTGCAACTGGTCGCCGCCGGTTCCCACGACGTCTATTGCGTCAGGGCCAATACTGAACGTCGTCGCCGAGGTGATCATTGCGTCGATGAATCCCGTCATCTCTTCGGCCGTCTCTCCTTTGGCGGTAAGGGCAGTGAGGAAGCTGGCGATCATGACCGCGTCGACACGCCCTTCAAGAATTTCACTCAGCGCTGCGTGCGCTTCTTTGCGTTCTAGGTCCGAGCCGCGCACGAGCGGATTCAGCACCTCAAGAGCGAACGATTGCATTACTGGATCTGCCCAAAAACGAGTGCTGACATAGCGACACGATAGTCCTGGTCGCGTGGGTGGCTGTCACAACTACGATTTCTGAATGGCGACCACGTACCTCGACACAATTCTGACGGCGCATCGACGTCGCGCATCACTAGATCAGCGTGACTGGCGCGAGCGCGTTGAGCACATTCGCCACGAAGGACCTTCGTTTATTCTGATTCTTCGCCAAGGCGCGTCGCCATTCATCAAAGTGATCGCCGAAGTGAAGCGCCGATCACCCTCGAAGGGTTGGCTGGCCGAAGATCTCGACGTTATGGAGTTGGCCAAGGTCTACCGAGACAGTGACGCGAGTGCGATTTCGGTCTTGACGGACAACGAATATTTCGGCGGCTCGATGGATGATCTCCTTGCCGTTCGAAAGGCCGTGGCATTGCCGGTGTTGCGAAAGGACTTCACCGTCAGTGAGAACGACATTCTCGACGCCGTTGAAGCTGGCGCGAGCGCGGTGCTGCTCATCGTTGCTGCGCTCAGCGACGAAGAACTCACCTCGTTTATTGAGCTGACGAACAGCTGTGGCATCGACGCCCTCGTGGAGGTACATGACGAGCTCGAGGCGAAGCGCGCCATTGACGCGGGCGCACTGATTGTTGGCATCAATCAACGAGACCTGCGTACCTTTGAGGTTGATCCTGACCATGCGGCTTCGGTCCTAGCGTCGTTGCCGCGCGACTGTTTGACGATCTGCGAATCGGGGCTGTCGGACACTTCTGACGTGGAGCGCGCTGCCCAAGTCGGTTTTGACGCAGTCCTCGTTGGTGAAGCGTTCGTCACTGCA
>DATCBX010000007.1:0-7763 GCA_036511635.1 Acidimicrobiales bacterium
CGAGTCGTTCTTTGGAACTGGATCGATCGAAGAGAACATCATTCGATCAAAGCGCGACGACCTGTTTCGCTAGTAAGCGTCGCGCCATCCCTTGATCGATGGGTATTCAACCTAACCTCGAACGATGGACAAGAAAGTCGCCGCACTCATCGTCGCGCTCGTACTCAGCGTCACGGCCACGACGATAAGCGTCATCGCTTTGACACAACAGCCCGCGACTGTGCTGACGTCCAACGGCCTGGCATCACTGCGAAGTGGCATCTACACCGACGGGGAGTTAAATACACCGAACTATTTCGTTTCTCTGGAGGTGTCGCCTGATGGCGCTATTTCAGGCGCCATTGATTTCATCTATCAAGACGGGCAAACCGCGGTTGCCCTAACGTTCCTTGGAAGCGGCCAGGACAACATCGCGAACGTCAACGTGATCTACAGCACCCCGGCGAACGTAGACCCAGCTCGACCGGCAGCTATCTCCTTTACCTGGGGCGCGAACCAGATCCGCTTTGGCGAGTGCGGTTCCTACTTAGCCCAACAGGGACAGTTCGCTCCGACGTGTAATTTTCACTACTCACCCAAGGGTCTTCGTTAAGACGCTTTAGACGCCGCCAAGTCGAACGTCACCAGAAAGACGTGACTCGGCTGCTACGTGCTCTTTGGCCCCGACGACACATGTTGGCCCGAGCTGTGAGTTCGTGCCAATGACCGCTTCGGGACCGATAATCGAAGTACGAATTATGCAACCACTCCGTACGACGGCACCGGGCAGTAGAACCGCGTCTTCGAGAACGACGTCCGCGCCAACCACGCAGTCTTTGTCAATAACGGAATTGATGATCGTTGCGCTCGCGTCAACGGTCGCCGTAGCGTGACGCCATGAGCCGTCGACAATGCCAGTGAACGTGTGGCGCGAGTTTCGACCCTTCAACACGTCGACGTTGGCCTGGAGATAGAGCTGAGGCGTACCGGTATCGAGCCAGTATTCGTCGTCAGCCAACGCGAACAGCGTGCCCGCCTTAGCGAGCGCTGGGAACGTCTCTCGTTCAATGCTCACGGGCCGATCGGTCGGAATGAAACGTAAGGCACTCGGCTCGAAAACGTACGTACCGGCGTTAATTAAATTTGTTGGTGCTTCCTCGATCGGTGGCTTCTCGACAAAGGCGAGGACCCGTCCATCGGGCGCTGTCGGTACAACGCCAAAGCAAGAAGGGTCATCCACGGGGTGCAGTGCAATCGTCACTTCAGCGCCGCGCTCGCGGTGAAAGTTCAAGAGCCGCGTGACGTCGAGATCGGTCACGACGTCGCCGTTGACGACGAGAAAAGTTTCCTTGACGCCCGCGAAGGTCGCCGCGAATCGAATAGCGCCCGCCGTGTCCAGAGGCGCTGGCTCTACCGCGTAGGTAACGTTGACGCCCGCGATGACGTTCGTGGGGTAGGCCTCGGTGAATCGGTCCGGTAAGTAACCCAGTGACAAAACCGCGTCGGTAACCCCGTGAGCCGCGAGCGATTCCAGCACGGTCTCGATCATGGCTACACCCACGAGCGGCAACATCTGCTTCGGGGTTTCGTAGGTTAAGGGCCGCAGTCGCGTCCCTTTGCCACCGACCAAGATGATCGCTTGCAAACTCAGCCCTTAGAGGTGGTCGTCGTACTCGCGATCGTGGTGGTCGTGGTGGGAGTCGAAGTCGTTGTCGTCGCTACAGGAGCCGCGGTAGTAGTAGTCGTGGTCGTTGAGTCGAGGAACATTGCGTTGACCGTTGCACTGGATGGGGCGCTCGGCGTAACTCCCTTAGGTTCGAAGGCCAGCGTTATACGAAGGTTCTTTGAGAAGTGAATTTTTGTGGGGTTGGTCGTGAGCGTGGGCTTGGTCTGGCCCAAAGTGGTCCAGTAGGCGTAGACGACGTGGCCCTTCTTACCGGCGTACTTCGACGTCGCGGCGCAGGTTTGACCGTTCTTAAAGGTCGTGTTCGCAACGGCGGCGCCCTTAGCGTTCGGTACCGCGAGTTCAGTAATGCTCGCGATAAGACCCTTGTACTCTTTGGCGAACTGGAGCAGTGTGGCGTTCGCGCCCGCGTCGGCCGCGGTAGCTGGCGTGAGTCTGATGACGTTGCTCGGGCCAACAACAAAGCCGCCAGTGGACGTCGTGCTTGGGGTAAGGAACGGCAGCGTTTTGCCACAGGCCTGAATAGAAAATCCGGCAAAGAGCGTCTTGCCAATGACCGGAGCGACGGCCGTTGAGTGCTTCTTCACTGGGTTCTGGTACTCGTAACGAGAGAAAACCACGAGAGCGAGACCGAGGACGACGATGACGAAGAGAACGCCGTAGAAGTTGCTCGGACGCTCTTTTTTGTAGGTCTTGCCACCGCCCGCGGCGCCGACTCTACTTACCCATTTACCTGATGTGCTTTTCGCCACCCTACAACGCTACTAAATAATGAGTAAGGGGTCTGCGCTTCGTAGGGGCGGAGGGACTCGAACCCTCACTGGAGGCGGTTTAAGCGCCTTGCCTCTGCCAATTGGGCTACGCCCCCACGGAGCATTGATGCGCTGTAACGCTAACGCATTGTTACGATTCGCCGAAACTTCCCGTTTTCTTACGTTGGCTAACTAGGCTTGTTCCATGTTGCGCGTGCGTCGTCGGGGCGCGACTCGAACTACCCCTCTTTTGCTGGTAGCCGCGCTCGTCGTTTCCTGGACCCTCGTAGCGATCCCGGCCGGGGCGGGATCCATCGCCGCTACCAAAGCTGAAATTGCCGCCCTTTCGCTCACCCTCGCCCAGCAATCGAGAACGAGCGAGATAACCGCCAACGAATACGACGCTGAGAAGGCCACCTTGGCCTCCATCAACATCAGCATCGTCAATCTTCGCGGTCTCGAGGACAAGAAGCAAGCCGCCATCGTCGTCACCTCAAAGAGCCTTGTCACGGCCGTAGTGCGTGCTTACGTGCTCGGTGCGGCCAACGCGCAGATTCTCAATCTGTTCAATCAGAACGTGCTTCGAAGTGACGCCAAGAAGGTCTATCAAAATCAAGTCGTGGGCGATCTCAATAAGTTAAAGAACACCTATACGCGACAGAAAAAGTCCTTACAGAACACCGTGGCCAAAGTTGCCGACCAACGCCATCGAGCTCAGCAAACGACCTACCGTTTATCGGCTCTCCTCGCATCGAACATTCGTCTCGTCAATGAAACGCAAGCAACCCTCGACACCGTGTCGGCAGAACTAAAGACACAAATCATCAACTACGAGATCCAGGCCGGTGTCGCCGCCGCGAAGGCGAGAGACGCTGCCGGCCAAGAACAGGCCATCGCGGCTGCCTCCCAAGTAGGAGGACAGAGCGCCGCCAACTTGGTCATAGCGGCAATCCAAGCCGCCATTAAGACCATCTCAATCGGCCAGATAGCGGGAACTGCCCAAGGAAATAAGGCCGTCGCGGCCGCAATGTCACAGAGGGGCGTGAAGTACGAGTGGGGCGGCGAAACTCCGGGCCAGGGCTTTGACTGTTCAGGTCTCGTGCAGTGGGCCTGGGGCAAGGCCGGCTTCTCGATACCTCGTACTACCCAGACCCAGTACCCCGCGATGCACCACGTCGTGCTCACGGCGCTCCAACCTGGCGACTTGTTGTTTTACTACAACCTCGACGGGGACCACCAGGTCGATCACGTCGTAATGTACGTCGGAAGCGGGCCTTGGGGCGTCGACACAGTGATCGCCGCCGCGCACACCGGAACGAACGTCGCGCTCGCTCCCCTCTTTACCGCCGGTCTCATCGGCGCCGCTCGCCCGTAGGCGATCGTGAGCGCCACGCTTTCAATCGTCATTCCTGCCTACAACGAGAGCGAACGCCTTGAGGTTGGTTATCAGCGCCTCGCGCCGACCTTGGCGCAACTCGGACCTTCCAACGTTGAAGTGATTGTCGTTGACGACGGTTCAAGTGACGATACGTTAAAGCGAGCTCACGCAATTTATGGTCACCTCGAACACGCTCTCTTCGTCCAACAACCAACCAATATGGGCAAAGGCGCCGCAATGCGTCTCGGTATGGCACTCGCCACTGGACGCCACGTTGTCACGCTCGACGCCGACATGGCCATTGACCCACGACACCTGATCGAAATCGACGCTGCACTCGACTCCAGCGCGCTCGTGCCAGGATCACGTGCGATTAACGGTCACATCAAGTACAACAAGCGGTTTCGCACTCTTGCTGGTGGCGCGTTCAATCGACTCGTTCGCCATTACACCGGCACGAAGCTGCGCGATACGCAGTGTGGCTTCAAGGGGTATCAACTCGGTCCAGGTCGCGTCTTGGCGCTCCTCTCGATGGTTGATGGTTTCGCGTTCGACGTTGAGGTTCTCTACCTCGCCACGCAACTTGGTCTCGGCGTCACGCCGTTACACGTGAGTTGGAAAGACGTTGGCGGTTCGTCGGTTCATCCTGGTCATGACGCATGGGGGATGTTTCGCGACATTCGAAGTTTCAAGACCACGCGATACGAGAATCCTGTCGTCGAACTTGCGCTGAGCGTGACGCCGACCGAGGTAGACAAGTACGCGCGCGAGGCGCGAACGCAAGGACTCGTGATTGCTCGAAACGATCGCGACGCTCTCCTGATCTTGGGCCGCAACGACGCACTCGCGGGACTGGGTATCGCGACTGCATTAAAAGGAACGTTGCGCACGGCGCAACTGGGTGAGCTACGCGGGCGACGTTTCGAAGCTGTTTAGTCGTGGCGAGGTAACAGCCATTTCGTCACAAGCTCGGGCGCACGATCACTCCACTCTTCGGCCGTGACGGCGTAGCGCGCGTGGTCTTCCCAGGCTCCATCGATTTCGAGATACCGCTCGGCAATACCTTCAAAGCGAACGCCTAGTTTTTCTACGACGCGCCTCGAAGGGGCGTTGCGCGGAATGATGTTGATCTCGACGCGATGGAGCCGTAACGACTCAAAGGCATACTGCAACATCGTCACAACCGCTTCGGGCATGAGACCCTGTCCAGCGACCCCTTCGTCGATCCAGTAGCCAATGAAGGCCGATTGCAGCGGTCCTCGCTGAATAGAGGAGAGCGTTATCTCACCAATGAATCGACCTTCGAGAAAGATTCCAAAGCCAAAGCCCGTGCCGATCTGGCGCTCGCGTTCACGAATCGCGCAACGACTCACGAAACTCCGGTGATCTTCAGCGAGGTGGGTCGCGTGTGCCGAGCGTGGCTCCCACTTAAGGAGCCAGTCGCGACACCTCGTACGCACCTCGAACCAGGGTTCGTAGTCCTGTTCGTTCATCGTGCGCAGGACTACCCGTTGCCCGTGCAGCGTGACGGGAGAGTAGACCGTGCTTCGAGTGGTCACCATGCGCGTGTTCTCACCCCACCATCGTTACAGGTCGGTCGTTCTGGCGCAATCAGGAGGACTGAAGCGAGCTCACGATCCCGTCAAGTATGTCGTTTTCAGAGCTCAGGAGCACGTCCACCATGAATCGCTCCATCACCGCGTCGAGTACGAAGAGTCCAGCCACCAAGACGTCCTCTCGCCCCGAAACCATGCCGGGATGACGAAGTCGCTCCTCTGGCGTCTCTTTCGCGAGCAGATCGCGCCAATGCTGGACGCACGATCGGCTGAGCGAGCGAAGATGCACGACGTCACGGTCGTAGCGGGAGAGCCCCGCGTCTAGCTGAGCCAACGTCGCCACCGTTCCAGCGAGACCAACAAGACGAACGTTCGACACCACTTGCGCAAAGGCGGGCACCGCCAAAAAGGCTCGCTCGAGCTCGGCCTCGATCATGGACCGCGTGGCCGCCTCGCTCGCGTCACTCACCACACCTCGTCCCAGGGCGCGTTCGGTGACGCGAACGCAGCCCAGCTGCATCGAATAGCTGACGAGCGTGTCGTCGATTCTTACCGCGAGTTCCGTCGATCCTCCACCGACGTCAACGATCATTGTTGCCTGGTCGACATCGGGCAGACCCGCGGTCGCTCCAGCGAAGGAAAAAGCCGCTTCCTGCGCACCGTCGAGAATCTTCGCGTCAAATCCCATGATGTCGCGTGCGTGGCTGAGAAACGCTGCGCCGTTACGAGCATCACGCACGGCCGACGTAGCGACGAGCAGTCCTCGTTCGACGTCCGACTCGTCGCAGGCGTTGCGGTAGCGGTGCAACACCTTGAATGTTCGTTCCATCGCCTCTTCTAAAAGCGAACCCGTCGCGTCGACACCTTGACTGAGTCGAGTGATCGTCATCTCACGTGCCAGCGTTGCGTTCGAAGCGTCGACAATCAGAAGTCGCGTGGAATTACTGCCACAGTCAACCGCGGCGATCGCTTCAGTCACGAACGTTCACGACGTGAAGTTCACTCACGTCAAGTTCACTCGCGACTAACGCACCAACAGGATCGTCGGCGCCGACGAGAAAATTGGCGAGATGCGCGTGGAGACACTTCACGCCCACGCGTGTACCCCCTACGCCGCCCGACGAGGCAACTAAATCCGTTTGTACCGTTGCGTCTCGACGACGGCGTGCGTACTCGTCGTGCGTCGCTTGGAGTCGCGCAGCGTCAACGAGGTCCTCGTAGCGATGCACTCCCCCGTTGCTCTCAAGTCGACTGACCGCTTCGTGGAGCTGAGGATCGACCAACCAGAAGAGTGTGGGCATCGGCGTACCGTCGCGTAGATGTGGTTCGTTCTCAATGACAACGGGACTACCGTCGAGTCGACGAACGACAACGGCGAATCGACCCGAGGGCTCTCGACCGAGAAGAGTCTCGACGATCACGAGATCGTCGGGGGACGCGTCGTTAAAGCTCAACGCCAGAACTCGAGGGTGCGTACGAGACGCGAAACGAAACCATTCGTTGTGGAACTCGCCTTCACGTGCGTGGTCGAAGGAAGCGTCGCGGACGACGGCGACACGAGGGGCTGAAGTCCTGGATCGGCCGAGCTCGCTGACACTTGTCCGGCTGAGTTGCCAGGTAGCACTTGAATCAGACTCTGGTTGGGCGCGACCAATTGGTATTGCTCGCGAGCAAGCTCAATCGCCGCGGCCTTGGTATCGATGACCTTCGCCTGGGACTTAAGCGCCGACTCCTGGCGTTGAAGGGCCCTTATCTGGGCCGACGTTTGATTGATTTGGCTTTGTTGATGCCACAACGTCGAGAGTGGAAACCACACCACCAACATGAAAACGGCCGTCACGACGGCAAGGGGCAACATCCAACGATTACGTCCGCGAACCTCGAAACTATGTGTTGCTGACACTTGCCGCCCCCGACAAAGACGATCGACCTAGAAAGCGCGCTTGATCACCAAGCTGTTCTTCAATTCTCAACAACTGATTGTACTTCGCTACCCGATCAGAACGTGCTGGCGCACCAGTTTTTATTTGACCAGCGTTCGTCGCCACCGCAACGTCAGCAATAGTCACGTCTTCAGTCTCACCCGAGCGGTGCGAAACCACCGCACTGTAGCCATTGATGTTGGCCAGACGCACGGTGTCGAGCGTTTCGCTGAGGGTGCCAATTTGATTGAGTTTGATGAGAATGGAGTTACCGACGCCTCGATCAATGCCTTTTTGCAAAAGCGTTGAGTTTGTCACGAAGATGTCGTCACCAACGAGTTGAACCTTCGAACCAAGTCGCTTGGTCAAACTGGCCCAGCCATCCCAGTCCTCTTCGGCCATGCCGTCTTCGAGCGAGACGATGGGGTAACGAGAGCAGAGGTCCACCCAGTAGTCGGCGAGTTCGTTACTCGTGAGCACGCGACCCTCGCC
>DATCBX010000008.1:0-5732 GCA_036511635.1 Acidimicrobiales bacterium
GACGACGACGACCAGCCCCCCTACGACAACAACACTGGATCCGACCACAACAACGTTGCCCACCACGACGACGACGCTCCCCACAACAACAACGACGCTGCCCACAACAACGACAACTGTAAAAAAGAAGCCGCCCGTAAATCCCACGAAACTCGTAGCGGGCACGTTCAAGTGGCGTTTCACTTCTCTGCCGCCGATTCTTCGATCTCAATGGCAGGTCGGCACGAACAACATTGTCTTGAAGGGGGCGCTAATGCGCTTCCAACTAGTTCATAACATCGCCACCACGGGTTCAATGGACGGTACAACGTGGAACGCACTTGTACTCGCCTCGCGCAGACATCAGGGTGACCCGTCGACGTACAACTTCGTCTACGTAAATAAAACGTTGCCCGAGAAGGCAAAACTTTACGCCAATGGGAAGCTCATCTTCACGGCACTCGTCAATACGGGCTTGCCGGGCGCCGACACCGCCAACGGCACGTTTCCCGTGTACTTGCGCTACACGACGACCACCATGTCGGGGACAAATCTCGACGGTTCTCACTACAGCGATCCCGGCATTCCCTGGGTCTCGTACTTCAACGGCGGCGACGCGTTGCACGGGTTTATTCGCTCCTCGTACGGCTACCCCCAAAGCTTGGGATGCGTCGAGATGACGTTCAATAGCGCCGCGACGATGTGGTCTCGCACCTCGATTGGCACGCTCGTTAGCGTTCAGTAACGGCCCAGAATTTTTCGAGCTCCGCGGTGCTCCCTACACTTGAGTTGTGAACGAAGCCGTGCACAGAGCCGAGTTGTTCTTCGATGGTGAGTGCGCCTTTTGCACCAGATCCGTGGCACTAGGAAAACGTTTTCATCTCGATTGTGATTTCACACCACTGCAGTCCTTCGATCTTGAGTCTCTGAACATTGACCCGGCGAGGGCTCAGTATGAGGTCGCCGCACGTGACGGACACGGAGCGGTTCTTTACGGCCATGAGGCGGTCGCCGCCGTGTTAAAGACTGGTGCGCTGCCTCTTCGTACCCTTGGACGCGTACTCACCTCACGACTATTTAACGGTCTCTCGGCCTCGGCTTATCGAGTGGTCTCGCGTCATCGCCATCAACTCCCTGGTGGCACGCCTACTTGCAAACTCGATTCCTAGAGGCCAAGTAACGGCACCTCCAGATCGGCACTCTGGGCGTCGAAGCCCTCCAGGTCATTAATGCTTCGGCGATTCTTTTCCGCCCAGTAGGCACGTATTCCGGACAGCCCTTTTCGTGTCGACCATTGGTCCATTGTTGGCCGATGTCCTTCAAATTCCATAAAGGGAACGCCGTAGCCACACGAGTCAGAGATTCTCTCTAGCTCAACCACGATGACTGAACGAACGCCCACCCCCTGCGCTTTGGGGAAATGGCTGGCGAGCGCCTCGAATTCTGGAGATTCCTTCAGCACAACCCGTCCCTCCCCGTGTAGTCGCACGATGCGCGGAGGTCCCACAAAGGCGCAGAACATAACGACAATTCGTCCATTCTCCTTGAGGTGAGCGATCGTCTCGACGCCGCTGCCGGTCTGGTCGAGATACGCCACGGTGCGCGGACCTAATACGGCAAACTCTTGACGATTCCCCTTGGGTGAGCAGTTGAGAAGGCCGTCAGCGCCGAGCGGAGCGGTGGCGATGAAGAACACGGGTTGGCTGACGAGCCACTCGGACAGTTGGTCATCGATGAGATCGAAGGTCTTTCCCACGTCTCCATTATGACTGACCGCCACATACCAAACCCATGTGGCGCCACTTCATCGACGAAGCGAGTCACGGTCGGCACGCAAAACGGTCTCGGCGAGATCCGTTGTCCTGTCTTTCCCTCAAATACCCCACCTGGAGGCGGCGTCCGGATTCGAACCGGAGTACGGGGCTTTGCAGGCCCCTGCCTAACCGCTCGGCCACGCCGCCAGAACTGACCATCCTAGTTGGTCGAAAAGTTCGCTCTAGTGCTTCTTAAAGAGGTGGTAGACGCCGTAACAAATCGCGATCACGATCAACACCACGAGAATGAACTTAATGATTGCGGTCAGCACGCCGACCAAGGTGAAAATCAACAACAGGGCCACCAAGACAAGAACGACCACACCCAACGCCTTCGCCATTGCCATCGAGAGAACCCCTTTTCTTAAAGCAATTGTAAGCCTAACTTCGAGAATCAATAAGTAGCCTGGGAGGATGACGATGCGCGTAAAGCTCTCATTGGCTCTAGGAGCCGTGATCGTAGCGGGTACGTTGCTGCCTACGCTGAGTGCGTCGGCGGGCACAGTGGTTCGCGTGTCAGCCTCACTCCCCGCGTCGCTCTCTACGAACTTGCCACTTCTTCGTCTTCACTTCAGTGCGCCGACCAAAGCCAAGTCGCTGCCCGCGCTCGTCACGAAGCCCGCACTCGTCACGAAGTGGCAGCAAATTGGTCCTAACGACGTACAGGCCGTCACCACGAGTTCTTTCACGCCTTCGACCGCGTACACCTTCAGTACACCCACCGTGATGACGTGCACCAAATCCTGCACGTTCACTACTACTCGCCCTCGTGTCAAGAGTGCTCTCACGAACTTGACGTGGGAAGCACAACTCCTGGCTGAATTGAAGTACTTGCCCGTCACCTTCTCCCCCAGCACTACAGCGACTGATCCATCGCAACAAGTGAACGGCACCTTCTCCTGGGCCTACCCAAGTCTTCCCGCCGCTCTCAGTTCGCAGTGGCGCATCAACAGCGAGAACGTCATCCTCCGCGGTGCACTCATGACGTTTCAAAGTCAAGCGAACATCCCCGTCACCGGTGTGGCTGACGCGACGACATGGACTGATTTGATAACGGCAGTCAGTGCAAATAAAGTTGACCCAGCGCCGTATAACTACGTTGACGTGTCGATGGCGACGCCACAAACGCTCACCCTTTACATCGCCGGACATTCAAAGTTTCACTCACTCGTGAACACCGGCATTTCAGTCTCGCCCACCGCGACGGGTACGTACCCCGTGTATCTGCGCTATCTCAGCACCACGATGTCGGGTACGAATCCCGACGGGTCCCACTACAGCGACACCGGCATCCCTGACGTCTCGTATTTCAATGGCGGCGACGCGCTGCACGGATTCATCCGTTCAACGTATGGATGGCCGCAGAGTCTCGGTTGTGTCGAGATGCCCTTCAACGCAGCCGCGGCAGTCTTCCCGCACACGCCAATCGGCACTCTCGTTACAGTTCGCGCGTAGCGTCGCTTTCGCCTTCTCGCTCGGGTCCAAAGGCGTGACGTCCACGCTGGGTAGCGACGTCAAGACCATTGTCGCCGAGTTCACTTGCCGTACCGACCGACGTTCGACCAAAGCGCCTACGCACTTCATCGATTGCGTCGCGTAGCGCCTCATTGCCCACCTGTCGTTCACGCGAGAGCGACGCCGCGGCAGTCTTGGCGTTGCGCGATTCCGTCTCAAAACCAAAGCTCAACTGCATCTGATTTTCACCGCGGTCGAGGAAGTTTGAGGCGTGCAAAGCCAGCAAACGAACGGAATTAGAGAAGTCAACGGACTGCAAGAGTGCCTCGCCAATGGCCTCAATGGCGTATTCGTCGTCAATCCCAAAAGAAAGCGTCTGCGACCGCAAAACGCTCGTGAGATCGTCAAATCGAACGATGATGCTCAGCGTACGTGTTACGCGATTCCTCTCGCGTAACGCCCTTCCCACGACCGCGGCGTGCACTTTCAGCGCCTCACTCACTTCGCCGATGCCCACGAGGGAGCGGGCGAAGGTCTGGTCATGACCAACTGACTTCATCGCTCGATCGACCACCACGTCGCGATAGTCATCACCTTTGGCGTAGGCCGCAAGCGAAGCGGCCATCGACGCGCCCACGTGCTGAGCGAGCGTGGCTTCCTCGACGCGCGCAAGGTCGCGGACCCAGACGAGACCGAGTTGGCCAAGTTTCGTCGCCGTCGCCGGACCGACTCCCCAGAGTGCGCGAATTGGCAACGCGTCGAGCCACTGCGCCTCGAGTGATGGACTTACCCACACGACGCCAGGTCCATCGACGAGGCCCCGATCCACAATGCGCGGTTTGGACTCTTTCGAGGCGAGCTTAGCGAAAAGTTTATTCCTCCCGAGACCGACGCCACTGAGGAGACCGAGTTCATCGCTGATGCGACGGCGCAACGTCGCGGCCGCCTCGAGAGGACGAACGTCGAGACGACGAAGACTACGCAAGTCGGCAAATACTTCATCGAGTCCGAGTGGCTCAAAGTCTGGCGTGAGATCGTTCACGATGTCGTGGAACTTTCGCGAGTAGACCTCGTATCGATCAAAGTGACCGGGCAGAATGATGAGCGAAGGACAGACGCGCTTGGCCACGACGCTCGGCATGGCGCTTCGCACGCCATATCGCCGAGCTTCGTAGCTGGCACTCGCGATGACGCCACGTTCACCCGCGCCGCCCACCGCCACGGGCTTTCCTTTTAGCGAAGGATCATCGAGAACTTCGACGGACGCAAAAAAGGCGTCCAGGTCCACGTGCAATATCGGAGCCTCGTCGACCGTGGGATCGTTAGAAAGCGAGTTCAATGCTGCGAAATGATTCGCCGTAGGCAACACCGACTGGGTAGCCCGCCTGTTCGGCCCGTTCAAGAACTACGTCACGAATAGCGTCGGCGTCGCCGGCCAACTGGGAAACGTGCGCGAGGACTGCCTTCACCTTTGTGTCAATGGTGTGCGACACGTCGGCCACCACGTCAGGTTCGTGCGTGCCACTGAGTAACAAGACGCTCACCTGGTGCGGTGGGCCCTGCCCTGGAAAATACAACGGCATCGCCGCAGCCGGCGCGACGGCGTCTAAGAGTGCCCACCCGACTTCACGGTGATCACGATGATTCACGTAGACACCACCAAAGAAGGTGGCCGTTGGGTCGGGTCCGAGCACGACTTCTGGCTTGTGGTCACGCACGAGCCCTACGAGCGCCTCGCGAAGCTCTTCTGAGTTCGTTACCGCGCCGTCGGGCCAGTCCAACGAGGTCACGCTGCGTGCACCAAGAAGATCCGCGGCGAATTGAAGTTCTTCGCGACGGGTCTCACGAAGAGCAGAGGTTTCGGAATTTGGCGAATGTGAGCCTTTCGCTCCGTCGCAGACTACGACGAGATGGACCTCAACGCCCTCACTCGCCCACTGGGCCAGCAATCCACCGGCCGCAACGTCGGCGTCGTCGGGGTGAGCGTAAATTGCCAGCGCCGAACGGGGTTGGAGACGAAGCGCGCGCACGCCTAACCGCGATGTTTTGGCGCCGTGGTCTTCACCAGCATGCCAATCTCGCGGGCAAAGTCCTCGGTGCCTTCGAAGCCCTTATAGACGGACGCGAAGCGCACGTAGGCGACGTCGTCAATATCGCGCAGGGCCTCCAACGTCGCCATGCCCACCTCTTCGCTCGTGACGTCGCGGCTCAGGAGACGCATCGACTCCTCCACCGCGACGGCCACCCCGTTGAGTACGTCGTCGTCCACGGGTCGGTTCTTCGCAGCTGAGCGAACACCACTGAGGATCTTCTCCCTCATGAAGGGTTCGCGGTCGCCGGAACGCTTGACGACGTAGAGGCCGATCTCCTCTATTCGCTCAAAGGTCGTGTAGCGCTGGCCGCAGTTCGCGCACTCGCGTCGTCGCCGGATGGCCACGCCATCCTCGGCTAGGCGTGAATCGACGACGCGGTCGTCATCTGCCG
>DATCBX010000009.1:0-2559 GCA_036511635.1 Acidimicrobiales bacterium
CAATATCAGCCAAAGAGTCAACGAGGACGGGCAGTGCCGCGTCGCTCGGGCGTCGCTTCAGAGCGAAGAGATCCATCACGGCCTTTGGGTGCGTGAGTGGGGCCGCGACGCCGTACACAGTGTCGGTAGGTACCGCAACAACGCGACCGGACTTCAAAAGTCGAACGGCCTCGTCGCGTTGAACGAGCTCGATCATCGTCGCGCGACCAAGATCCGAGGATGTCCGGCGAGATCCTTTACGTCCTCGACGCCATGAAAACCTGCAGCATTTGACGCGTTAACAACGGCGTCGCGATGGGTATTGGCATGTTCGCAGATCAAGAGGCCTCCCGGCTTCAACCATTTATACGCTTCTTCAATAATGATGTCGAGATCGGCGAATCCACCCACGCCACGCGCGTCAGGCGCGACGAGGGCTCCAATTGGTTCAAATCGCAACACCGGGTCAAGTCCGAGGAACTCCTCCTCACTGACGTACGGAGGATTAGCCACAATAAGGTCGACGTTGCCAGCGAGTGACGCGTCGACGTTGTCGAACCACGACGAGTGAACGAAGCTCACGGCATTGAGTTGGTGCTTTCGAGCGTTTCGCTTCGCGAGCGCTAGAGCGTCAAGGGACTCATCGATCGCCACCAACGACGCGACAACGCCACGTCGGCGCAACTCATCGAGCAACGCGAGACCAATTGCGCCCGATCCACAGCCCATATCCATAATGACCGGCGCCACAACGTCACCCTTGGCTAACGCTGTAAGCGCCACGTGGACCAACTCTTCGGTTTCGGGTCGAGGAATGAGGACTCGCTTATCGACCTCAAGGTCAAGGGAACAAAACGGCCAGTGTCCGATGATGTACTGCAATGGCTCACCGTCGAGTCTGCGCCTCGCGGCAACACGCAGGGCCGCAATCGCGTCACGGTCGTTACCCGGCACGAACTCCTCGATTAACCAGCGCGCTTCGCGCTGATCGAGACCAGCTCCTACGAGCTCGGCCGTGAGCTCGGTTTTAACGTCCGTCACTCTCGGCCAACTGACGAGCGCGCTTGTCCGATAACAGCGCGTCAACGTAAGGGTCGAGGTCGCCGGCGAGTACCGCGTCGAGTGAGTAGTTCGTCAAATTAATGCGGTGATCGGTGACTCGATTCTCCTTGAAGTTGTAGGTGCGGATCTTCTCGCTTCGCCCACCACTGCCTAACTGGGAACGCTTCAAATCGCCAAGTTCGTTCGCTTGGGCGTCTTGGGCGGCCTTTAAGAGACGCGAGCGCAAAACAATGAGCGCCTTGGCCCGATTTTGAATCTGACTCTTTTCGTCTTGCATGGAGACAACGATGCCCGTCGGTAAGTGCGTAATGCGAACAGCTGAGTCCGTGGTGTTCACGCTCTGGCCGCCGGGACCTGACGAACGGTAGACGTCGATCTTGAGGTCGTTGGTGTTGATGTCGACGTCGACTTCTTCGGCTTCGGGGAGCACCGACACCGTTGCTGAGGACGTGTGGACACGACCTTTGGCCTCAGTGACGGGCACGCGCTGCACGCGGTGTACTCCGGCTTCGAACTCGAGGCGCGACCACGCGTCGTCACCCTTGATCAGATAGATCGCTTCGTCTAAACCGCCCTGTTCGGACGCGCGCTCCTCAATGACCTCGAGCTTCCATCCACGCAGCGACGCGTAGCGGCGATACATCTCGGCCAAGTCCGCGGCGAAGAGATTTGCCTCTTCGCCACCTTCAGCGCCACGAATCTCCAAAATTACGTTGCGGCCCTCGTTCGGGTTGTGAGGAAGTAACAACGTCTCGAGACTTGTCTCGAGCTCAGCGATACGTCCTTCGGCGGCGTTGACTTCTTCGCGCCACGACTCACGATCGGCACCTTCGGACTCATTGAACATCTCTTTGGCCGTAGCGGCGTCATCTTGGGCAGCCTTTAGTTCGTTCCAGGCAACGTTGATCTCGCTCAGTTCCTTGTGTCGGCGCGACAGATCGCGCAGACGCGTGAGGTCGCTTGCGACGTCGGGCTCTGATAGCTGGGCCTCAACAACGCGAAGCTCACTCTGGAGGGCGGTCAGCGTCTCGTCGAGAGAGCGCATGAAAGTAGCTTTAGGCCCGCGGACCTAAGCCTTGGGCGTGCGCGACTTGGTCTTTTGTGCGTAGCGGCGCTGGAAGCGCTCGACGCGTCCACCCGTGTCAACGAGCTTCTGCTTGCCGGTGTAGAACGGGTGGCACTCGTTGCAAAGTTCGACGCGAAGGACAGCCTTCGTGGACTCGGTGGTAAAGGTGTTGCCGCACGAGCAAGTAACGCTTGCTTCGGCGTAGTGGGGATGGATATCTGACTTCATGATGCTCCTTCGTGCGAAGGTTGAGTTTAGCGGGAAATTAGCTGGTTGATGCTGGGCCCCCGGCGATTTCGGCCAGGAACTCGTCATTTGACTTAGTGGACTTGAGTTTGTCGATCAAGAGCTCGAGGCCCGCGGCTTCGCGGCCTTCGGCAGCGAGACCATTTAATACTCGGCGAAGTTTCCACACCTGGGGCAGGACGTCACGGGCGAAAAGCAGTTCTTCG
>DATCBX010000010.1:0-13863 GCA_036511635.1 Acidimicrobiales bacterium
GTTTCTTCATGAAGCGCTTTATCTATATTCGTTACGAACTTCTTCGCACCCTACGTAATCGCCGCTTCCTCATCTTCTCTCTCATTTTTCCCTTGATTCTCTTTTTGGCGATCGCGGGTCCGAACAAGAACGCCGTCGAAGGCGGCATCAGCCTCCCGTTGTATTTCATGACGGGCATGGCCGCGTGGGGATCGATGAACGCCGTTATTTCAAGTGGCGCGCGAATTGCCGCCGAGCGCCAGGTCGGCTGGACTCGTCAAATGCGCATTACACCGCTGAAGCCGAGCGCGTACTTCAGTGCAAAAATTCTCTCGGGCTACATGATGGCGCTCTTCAGCATTGGCGTGTTAGCAATCGCCGGCTCGATCGTTGGCGTTCGTCTCGACGCGGCTCAGTGGCTAACGATGCTGGGACTTCTGCTCGTCGGGCTGATCCCCTTCGCCGTCATGGGCATCATGCTCGGCCACCTGGTGACCGTCGACACCCTCGGCCCCACGATCGGTGGACTGACGTCACTGTTGGCTCTGCTGGGCGGTGCTTTTGGACCACTAGTCAGCTCCGGCGCACTTTCCACGGTCGTGAAACTGCTGCCTTCGTACTGGCTCGTCCAAGCCGGCAAGTCGGCCTTGGGCGGCGCCAATGTATGGCCCGCGCAAGCTTGGATCGTGATCGCGGCGTGGACCGTTGTCCTTTCGAGAGTGTCTGTACGCGTCTTCAAGCGCGACACGTCGCGGGTATAGCGACGACACGGCGAATTTACAGGCCCGAGAGTTGGCGAATTATCCGCGCGAGCGCTGAGTTGTCATCGTCGCCGTGACCTTGAGCAATAAGTCCGTCCTCAAAGGTCGCCGCCAAAGAGCTCACCGGTAACACGGCGCCGACACTCTTGGCCAACGCCAGTCCAATGGCCAGATCCTTTCGGTGCAGCGCGATCTTGAACCCGAGTGGATAGCTGTCGTCAATCATGCACTGACTTCGGTTCTCAAGGACCCAGGACCCGGCCGCGCCACCACGTAGCGCGGCGACCACGCCCTCAACCTCGAGACCGGCTTTTAGACCTAGCGTGACACCCTCGGCGACGCCCAAGTACACCCCAGCGAGAATGACTTGATTAATCGCCTTGGCCCACTGTCCAGACCCCAAGGGACCCAACAGCGTTACCGTTCGACCCATTGCGTTGAGGACGCCAGACGCTCGCTCAAAATCTGCGATGTCTCCGCCAACCAAAATGGTGAGCGTCGCGTTTTTCGCGCCCTCCGAGCCTCCAGAAACTGGCGCGTCGAGCATCGCGACGTTTTGAAGCTCAAGACGCTGAGCAAACTCTTGCGCCTTAATCGGACTTAAAGTCGAGCAGTCAATAAGTAGCGAACCAGATGAAAGTCCTTCGGCTAGTCCAGCGGGTCCAAAGAGCACTTCTTCAACTTGTGGTGAATCGGTAAGACAGGTCACCACGACGTCACTCGAACGGGCCAACGCAGCCAGACTCGTTGCTTCGGTTGCTCCTTGTGCGACGAGACCTTCTGCGCGCCCCGGTGTTCGATTCCACACCGTGAGTGCGAATCCGGCGCTCAAAAGATTTTTGGACATAAACGCGCCCATCGTTCCAAGGCCCACGAAGCCAACGCGTAGAACCGGCGTCTCGCTACTCGTTGCGTTCTCACTCACCACAGTTCGTTCCACCTTTTCATTAGGACACCTATCCCGACGCCCGACGCGTTCGAACTGAGTATCGCTGAAACTGACGCGATACTAACGAACGAGTATCCCTTTCAGTGTCGATCACCACGTTTTTGGCAACGCCGCGATGATGGCTCTAGCGATGAGCGCGTAGCCAGCGTCATTGGGGTGATCATCGGGGCCGAAGGGTGCGGAGTTACATAGCCACGTCAACGTGCACGCTTCCTTCACGTTCTCCGGCCAACTTCCGACGTTCGTCAACGTGTCGATGCTGGTGTCGTTCATTCGAAAGAATGACGGCACGTCAGCGACTGAGGCGCCCGCACTCTGGTACGCCGTCTTAAGAGCGCTGTCCATTCGGTTCATCGCCACGAGCGTTTCATTCGCGTCGTATGGACCCGTTGGTCCGTTGAGATAGTGAGCAAGGAAGGGATCGTTGTACTCCAGCCCCACAATTTGAACGTGTGATCCTGACGCGTCTTTTAGAACTTTGACAATCTTCGGAATGTCGAGTTGGACTGCCGCGACAACTCGATCAACGCACGCTTCATCCACAACTTCGGACGAAAGACAGACTCGGATGTCATTAAAACCAATATCAACGGTAATGAGTCCGGGCTCGTCTAAATGGGCCTGCAGATACGCAACGTCTTTACTGACCTGGGTAGTGGGTTGGCTATTGCAGTGATTTCTAGGCTTGATCGTGAGATACGAATGAAGCGTTTCACCCTGACATCCCGTCTTGTAAATACTTAACGACGTTCCGACGTAGCGCTCCATAAGAGCAACGTCGTCGGCGTAGCCATCAGTGGTGCTTCGCCCGTTATGACCTTTGATTCCCGTTGGCTGAAAGCCAAGCGACGAGGACGCACCAATATCAAGGTAAAAGGACGAAAATGTTATTGGTACCTTGGGCGCTACCGGACTCGGTACCACCGGGGCGTAGAGGCGCCCAGCGAAATAGACACCAACCATCGAAATAGCGAGAAGGCCCGCGACCACATACCTCGGTCTCAGGTGCGCGGTCATCGCCGACCTGCGCTCAGCGCCTCTTCGCCGTAGCGAAAATGAGGAAGCCTCACGGGCGCGACTTTCTCGACATTCCATGTACTTCGATAACTGGGAATTATAAAATGCTTCCGATTGGCAGTACTACGCTCAGACCGTCCAAATCGTCTCATTAGAGTGATTCACATTGAAAACTCAGTTCATGGACCGTCGAATTGGTCCGCTTGACTCCGAGGGGACCACTGGAGCGTCTCGAGGCGGACCCTTCGAAGCTCGTCGTAGACGGCGACGTGGTCGTCTCCGCGGAGCCGAGCGTTCGCGACGCGCCAGCAACGGCTCCCGAGCGCTGCTCTAGTCTCTCCTAGGGAGGCGAGATGCACAGTGAGCACTGGCAGTTAGAGCCCGAGGACCACGACTATCCCGCCGCGACGACCTACCTCAGTTTGATCGGCGATCCTCAGTTCGCGAGCGCCATCACCACGCTTTTCCAGAGTGCGCCGACGCTTATCTACGAAGCCAAGGATCTCCTCCGAGCGAGCCAGTTGCCACTACTCGCCAGAGACAACGCGCACGTTGCGAAAGACTTGAGCAAAGTCAAGAGTGGTCACAAACTTTCACCGGTGCTGCTCATTCGCGGAAGTTTGCTAGAGAATCACCGACTCATCATTGCCGACGGCTACCACCGTGTGTGTGCAAGTTATTGGATCGACGAGAACGCGCAGATTCCGTGTCGTCTCGTCGACGCACCGAACTGATTGATTGCCGCAGTGAGTTACACCTCCGTTGCTCTCATCATTCCTGTCGTGCGAACCGAGGTTGGGACCCTGTTTCGACAGGGACGCACGCACACTGGCGCAGTTAATAATTTGCCAAATGCTCTCTTTAATGAACGTGGCGCCCAGAATCACTGACCGCCCCTTCCTTATACTGAAGGACAAGCCGAGAGGCGTCGGATCATCCGGTCGCCGTCGTACAAGAGCACTTGCGTCGTGACGCTCTCGCAATTGGAGACCACCTAATGAAGCTTCTGCGCACCGCTGTCGTTGGCGCGGCGCTCGCTACATTGGCCTCGGTGCTTCCGGCCTCCGCTAGCACGACACTGGTGTGGCAAAACGCGAAAGAAGTCACGCTTCCGAGCGGCGCGCAGGGACTCAACCAAGGATATCTACCAACTCTTTCGTGTGTCTCAAGTGGGAACTGTGTAGCCGGCGGCGGCTACAACAACGCCACTTCCAATGAGACCGGCGTTATTCTCACCGAGACCAACGGCACGTGGACAACGCCAACGACGCTGAGAGCGCCGGCGGGCGCCGCGGCGGCGGCGCTCCTCACGATTGAAAGCCTTTCGTGTGGCGCAATCGGAAACTGCGCGGTGGTGGGGGACTACCAAGACAAGTCAGGCAACATTGAAGGATTCGTTGCGAACGAAGTCAACAACGTCTGGTCCGCAGGCGTAAAACTGGCGCTGCCCACCAACGCACTCGGCAAGGGCCAAGACGCGATCGTTCGTTCGGTGGTCTGCCACTCCACAGGTAACTGCAGCGCGGTGGGAAGTTACTTGGACAACTACGCCGCTGCTCCTCGAACCGTTGGATTCGTCGTCTCCGAGGTCAGGGGTAGTTGGCAGGGGGCGAAGGAGATCACGTTCGTCAACGCCACCAACTTCAATCCGTTCGCCACGACGAGTCAAATTGCCTGCAGTTCGACGGGCAACTGCAGCGCCGTGGGTTCCTTCATTGACGTCAACGGCGTATCGAAGGGCTTTGTCATCAATCAAGAAAAGGGTACGTGGTCGAAGGCGGTGAGCTTGGTTCTTCCCGCCAATGCCAGCGCGTTCTCCGGCGTGACGCTTAGTGAAGTCGCGTGCGCGGGCGCTTCGTGTTCGGTACTTGGCACGTACCTCACGAGCACGGGCGCGACCGAGGCCTTAAGCGCGAGTAGTTCGAACGGCGCGTGGCATCGCGCCCGTGAACTCGCCATGCCATCGGGCGCGGCGTCCAATCCGCACGTCTTTCTCTATGGATTTCTAGGTATCGCGTGCGCGTCGACGAAGAACTGCGCGGCCGGCGGTCAGTACCGCGACTCGGTGGGTAATTACGAGGGTTTCCTCGTCAACGAGGTCAACGGGACATGGACGAGCGCCGTCAAACTCTCGTTGCCCGCGGGTGGCCTGCAGTCAGGCGCCAACGGCGGCGTCGTCGCGTTGTCATGCCCCAGTGCAGGGAACTGCCGAGCGGGAGCCGCGTACCTCGATGGATCCGGTAACTATCAAGCTCTCACCGTCATTGAGGACAACGGCATCTGGCGCCAAGGCACCAAGGTCACCCTTCCAGTTGGCGCGACCACGGTGGGCATCGACGGTGGCGTCTATGCCCTGGTCTGCCGATCAGTAGACGTCTGCACCGCAGTCGGCAGTTACCTCAAAACCACCACTCTTTACGAGGGATTCACCCTCAGTAGTTAGTCGAGGTACCAAGAACCGGGACCGCTCAAGGTTTCATCTACTGACCACCTCTCGATACCCCGCCTTTCACCTTTGGGTAACCCTGACTTTTTACGTTGTCTACGTGGCACGCCAACGATCTCGCCGTCCCCTCGATGAACTCGGGCGTGCCGCCCACACGAATAATTCGAAAAACCTGTGAGCGCCTCGACCGATCTCCAGGGCCGCAGCGTCATTCTCATCGTCGAAGATGAGGAGAGTTACCAAGACGCTCTCAACATTGGTCTAACTGTCGAGGGATTCGTCGTCGTGAGCGCCACCACCATCGCCGAAGCGCGCGACCTGTTCGCGTCATCGAAGCCCGATCTCGTGTTGCTCGACGTGATGTTGCCCGATGGATCGGGCGTTGACTACTGCCGAGAGCTCCACGACACCTCTCGCGTCCCGATCATCATGGTCTCGGCGCGATCGAGCGAAGTCGATGTAGTGCTGGGCCTCGAGATTGGCGCGGCCGACTACGTCACCAAGCCCTTCCGGCTTCGCGAGTTGGTCGCTCGAATTCGCGCCGTGCTTCGCCGTCCCTTGACTGACGAGACTGAAGACGTCGTGAACTTTGGCGACCTGCGTATTGATTACGGCCGGCGCACCGTGACGCGCCGGCGCCAAGAGATCGAACTGAGTCGTAAAGAGTTCGACTTACTAGGGCTTTTCGCGTCTCGTCTCGGTCAAGTAGTTACGCGTGAGGTCTGTCTCGACACTTTGTGGTGGGGACTGGAGCTCTCTGATACGCGAACCCTTGACACCCACGTCAAGCGACTTCGCCAGAAGATTGAAGACGATCCCACGACACCACGCCATCTCATCACCATTCGTGGTGTCGGGTTTCGATTGGACGCTTAGTCTTTCTCTGTGAAGAAAAACGACACCGCCTTTGATTTCAACCTCTTGGATCAAATGGGTGTTGAGCGCTCGCTCTCAGAATTGCTGCATCATGGCATCGTGGTCTTGTTCTTCTACCCCGCCGCGATGAGCCCGGGCTGCACCAAGGAGTCATGCCACTTTCGTGACCTCACTACGGAGTTCACTGAACTGGGCGCCCAACCGGTGGGTATCTCGATGGACAGTTACGAGCGCCAGGCGCAGTTCGCCCAGAAGAATGGCATAACGTATCCACTGCTTGCTGACGTTGACGGATCCGTTGCCCAGCACTACGGCGTAAAGCGTTCGCTAAGTTTTCTCAAAGTTAAACGCGCGACGTTCATCATTGATCAAAATCGACGAATACTCGACGTGATCTCGAGTGAGGTCAGTATGAACGCGCACGCGGACCGTGCGCTGGCGTTCCTTCGAACACTCGAGGTTTAACCAGCGATTATTGCCGCGGCGGGGTCTTCGAGGTAGTGCGCGATGTGACTCAACGCTCTTGAAGCGAGCGCGCCGTCAACTTGTCGGTGATCGAAGGACATCGCGATTTCAACGACGTGACGAACAACCACCTCGTCGTTCACGACCCACGGCGCTTTCGCGATCTGGCCCACCGCCAAGATTGCTCCGGTGCCAGGAGGAAGTATGGGGATCGCGGCGTCCACGCCGAAAGGACCCACGTTGGTAATGGTCAACGTGGTGCCGATCATCTCATTGGGTGTTGTGGTGCCACTACGCGCTTTGTCAACGAGCACGTTGAGCGCCTGGGCCATACCCACGAGGTCAAGTTGATCGGCGCCTTTGATGTTGGGAACAATGAGTCCTCGAGGCGTGTCGGCGGCAATACCGAGGTTGACACTGCGACGAACGATGACCTCACCCGCAGCTGCATCGAAGCTGGAGTTGATACCGGCGAAGTGGCGCGCGGTGTCACAGAGCGCCAGCGCCACGATCGTCAATGGTGAGAGTCGAACGTCAGCGAGGCTCGCCTGCTTCTTTAACGAAGCGAGAAGTTCAACCGTCTTCGTCGCGTCCAGGCGTACCCAGACGGCGGCGTGCGGAGCACTAAAAGCGCTTTGGACCATGGCGTCGGACATCGTTCGAAGAACACCCTTTACTGGGATGCGCTCTTCTTTTGGTCCCGTCGCCCACGACTCCAACTCACGACCAACAAAACGTGACGTCGTGTTCGGCCCAGTGATAGGTGTGCTCGTTCGAGCGGGCGCGGCGGCGGGCGCGCCACTTAACGCGCGCTCAACGTCGGTACGTGTGATCAGGCCATCACGACCGGTTCCCGCGAGAGCGGCAATGTCGAGACCGTGTTGCTTCGCGTAGAGACGAACTGGCGGCGTCGAACGTGGGGCCAGAGCGCCGACAGAACTGGTCGCGACCGCGACAGCGGCCGGAGTTGTGGCCGCGACGGGTGCTGGGGTCGCGACGGGTGCTGGGGTCGCTGGCGCTTGCGCACCTTGACGACGATGCTTGCGCGTCGCTACACCGTCTTCGTTCGCGACGCCGTAGCCAACAAGGACCGCCTCACGGCCTTCACCAATCGACGCGGGTGCCGCGGTCTCTGTGGGCTCTTCACTGGCTACCGCAGCGGGCGTGCTGGCACCCTTGCCACCCACCTCAAAAGTAATGAGCGGCTTGTGAACCTCCATGACGTCACCGACGTTGCCGTGCAACGCAACAACCGTTCCCTCGTAAGGGCTCGGCAGTTCAACAGTGGCCTTGGCGGTCTCGATGTCGACGAGGGGCTGGTTCAACTTGACGGTATCGCCGACGCTGACTTTCCACGTCACGATCTCGGCTTCGACAAGTCCTTCACCAACGTCTGGCAGTAAGAAGATCTCTTCGCTCAACTTTCAAATCCCATCACTCGGTCCACCGCATCAAGAATTCGGTCCACGGACGGACGGTATTCCTCTTCAATTCGTGTGGGCGGATAGGGAACGTGATAGCCGCTCACCCGCACGCCGGGTGCACGAAGTGAGTAGAAACACCGTTCACTTAACTCAGCAACGATCTCTGAACCAATCGAGGCCATGTGTGGCGCTTCTTGAACCACAACGAGTCGACCAGTCTTTTCGAGCGACTTGACCATGGTGTCGAGATCAAGCGGGGCAATCGAGCGCGCGTCGATAACTTCGAGCGACGTTCCCTCAACGGCCGCGGTGTCCGCTGCGCGAAGAATGGTTTTTACGGTCGAGCCGTAGCCAATAACCGTGACGTCGGTACCCTCGCGACGGACGGCGGCCTCGAAGAGTCCCTGTGGTGGGTTCTCCAGATCGACTTCTCCCTTTTCCCAGTAACGACTCTTTGGCTCGCAGAAGATAATCGGGTCGTCATGCTCAATTGACTGTTGAATACCCCAGTACGCGTCGTTCGGCGTCGAACACGACACAACGCGAAGTCCCGCGGTCTGAGCGAAATAAGCCTCGGGGCTCTCTGAGTGGTGTTCAATAGCGCCGATGCCGCCCTGGAAAGGAATCCGAATAACGAGACCCATTGTGTACACACCGTCTGAGCGCTTGTGCAATTTGGCGACTTGGGAGACAATCTGGTCGAACGCTGGATACACGAAGCCATCGAATTGGATCTCGCAGACCGTGCGGTATCCGCGAATCGCGAGACCAACCGCCGTTCCTACGATTGCGGACTCGGCTAACGGAGCGTCAATAACACGGTCCTCGCCAAAGTCCTTTTGTAGACCATCAGTAATACGAAAGACGCCACCGAGCTTGCCGACGTCCTCACCCATGATGAGGACCTTCTTGTTCTTCTCCATGGCACGACGCAGACCCTCGTTGAGAGCCTTCGCCATCGTCATTGTGGTCGTGGTCATCAGTGCGAACCTCCGCTGACGCCGAGTTCAATCATCTCGCGACGACCCTCTTCAACAAGGGGGTGTGGCGAGGCGTACGCGTTGTCAAACATCGTGATGGGGTCAGGCCGGTCCATGCCCAACACGTCGTCGCGAAGTTTCAACGCCATGACATCGGCCTCTTCAGCGACCTCATCGAACTTCGCGTTCTTGACGCTGTATTCGCGAACGAGGAGCGACTTTACGCGCTCGATTGGATCACGATGCTTCCAGATCTCAACTTCGGCGTCTATACGGTAACGAGTAGGGTCATCGGACGTTGTGTGCGCACCAAGTCGGTAGGTGTACGCCTCGATCAACGTCGGTCCACCACCGACACGCGCGCTCTCTAACGCGCGCTTAGAAACTTCGTACACCGCGAGGACGTCATTGCCGTCAACACGAACGCCGGGGAAACCAAAGCCGTGCGCGCGGTGATAGAGAGGAATCTTTGACTGGGTCGACATGGGCGTCGAGATTCCCCACTGATTGTTCTGACAAAAGAACACCACGGGCGTGTTAAAGGACGCAGCCCATACGAATCCTTCAAGAACGTCGCCTTGACTCGAGGCGCCGTCGCCGAAGAATGTCATGACGGCCTCTTCGGCGCCGTCACGCTGAATGCCCATGGCGTAGCCGACGGCGTTCAGAACCTGGTTACCCAAGACGATCGTCGGCACTGAGTGGCGGTACTTCTGTGGATCCCAACCACCGTTCGACGTGGCACGAAAAAGTCGCAACATGTCCTCAGGGGGCACCCCACGACACCAGGCAATACCGTGCTCACGGTACGTGGGGAAGGTGAAGTCCATCGGGGCGAGAGCTCGTCCGGCACCAATTTGTGCGGCCTCTTGACCTTGGATGGGCGCCCACAGCGCGAGCTGACCTTGACGCTGGAGTGACGTTGACTCGTTACACAGGCGACGAACGATCGTCATGTCGCGATAGAGACCAAATATCTCTTCGCCGCTCAGTGTGCTTTCGTACTCAGGGTGCTTTACGCGTTCCCCTTCGGGTGTAAGTAACTGGACCAGTTCTTCGCCGATCATCAACACTCCTTAGACCACTACCCCCAGAGATTCACCTTACTCTCGTACGATGAAGGGGTGCCCCGACTGTTCGTAGACATGACTCCTCTACGAACAAGCAGAGACTTTCGGTTGCTTTTTATAGGTCAATTCGTTTCAGTACTTGGCAGTAACCTCACCATCGTCGCCGTTGCCTATCAGGTCTACCAAGTGACGAACTCGAGTCTTTGGGTCGGACTCGTGAGTTTCATACAACTACCCATTCTCATAATTGGGTCACTGTGGGGCGGCGCTCTGGGTGATCGCTTCGATCGACGCACGTTGCTCATTGGCGCGTCGTTCCTTCTCGGTCTACTGAGCCTTGGACTTGGCCTCAACGCGCTCTCTGTCCATCCCTACTTCGCACTCTTGATAACGTTGCCCGCTCTTGCGGCCGGTTTCGCCGGACTCTCGGGGCCACTTCGAACCGCCGTGATACCGACGCTCGTTAAACCCGAAGAACTCGTCGCCGCCTACTCGCTTAATCAGGTTCTCTACAACACAGGTACGCTGGTTGGCCCCGCGGCGGCCGGTGCCTTGCTCGCGACCGTGGGACTGTCGTGGTGCTACTTCATTGACGCGTCGACGTTCATGGCACTCACGATTACGACATTCTTTATGTCGTCCATGCGACCGGTCGGCGAACTCGGCGGCGCCAAGATGCTCCGCGCCATTGGCGAAGGATTTCGATACGTTCGCTCACACGCCGTTGTCCAAGCGGTGTATCTCGTCGATCTCAACGCGATGGTCTTTGGTCTACCTCGCGCGTTGTTTCCCGCCATGACGTTGCACACCTATCACGGAGGTCCGGTGATCTTGGGACTGCTGTACGCAGCCCCCGGCGCTGGCGCCGTCCTCATGGCGCTCTTCACCGGTTGGTTGGACCGCGTTCGCCGACGCGGTCGACTCGTTGTTCTCGTCGTCATCACGTGGGGCATGGTGATGGCGCTCTTTGGTCTGGTTCCCGTCCTCTGGGTGGGGCTTGTCTGTCTCGGTGTCGCTGGCGCGATGGACGTTATTTCGGCAGTTATGCGCAGCACCATCTTGCAGACGTCGATCCTCGAGGATTACCGCAGTCGAATCTCGGCAATACAGATGGCGGTCGTGACCGGTGGACCACGTCTTGGTGACCTTGAATCGGGCACGGTGGCGAACTTCACCTCGACCGAATTCTCGATCGTCTCGGGCGGCGTTTTGTGTGTTCTCGGCGTTCTCGCGCTCGTGCGCTGGCGTCCAAGTTTTTGGAAGGAGCGTGCGCTTTAGGCGGAGCGCACGGGGATCGAACGACGCTTCGCGTTCGTGACGGTCGCCAACTGACCACAGGCCGCGGCAATAGAGCGACCTCTCGTGTTGCGCACCGTGACGTTCACGCCCCGACGCTGCAGCCCGTCTCGAAACTCAACGACTCGTTTCGTACTTGAACCAAGTACGAGATATCCCGGTGTGGGATTGAGTGGAATCAGATTGACGTGCGCGTCGAGTGAGTTTGCGTACGCCGCGAGTTCGTCCATGGCCTTATCGGTGTCATTGACATCGTGAATGAGAGCCCATTCAAAACTAAGACGACGTCCCGTTGTTTCGAGCCACGCCGTGCAGGCCTGATGCAGACGCTCGAGTGGGTAACGACGATTTAGGGGCACCAGTTCATTTCGTGTCTCATCGTTCGCCGCGTGCAGCGACACCGCGAGAGTGAGCGGCAGTCCTTCCTTCGCGAGTCGTTCTATCGCGGGTGCCACACCAACCGTTGACACGGTTAGATGTCGCGCCGACAGACCTCGATACTCATGAAGTCGACGAACAACCTTCACGGTAACGAGGTAGTTCGCGAGCGGCTCGCCCATGCCCATAAAGACGACGTTGGATAAGCGCGCGGGCGCGGCCTCTCGCGCAGCGAACATCACCTGTTCAAGGACCTGGCCGGTCGTGAGGTGACCACTGAATCCCATCTGTCCGGTCGCACAGAAGGTGCATCCCATCGCGCACCCTGCTTGGGACGAAACACAGACCGTGACCCGGTCGTCGTAGTGCATCAAGACCGTCTCTATGGTTGAACCATTCTCGAGGCGAAAGACCCATTTTCTGGTTGACCCGTGGTCACTCGCGACGTCGTTCAGCACTTCGAGACTCGAGGGGAACTCTTCGCTGAGTCGTGCGCGAAGGGATTTGGGAATCGTGGTGATTCCTTCAAGTGCCAGACCGTCAACCCAGAGACCCTGCCAAAGCTGATCGAGTCGATACCGTGGTTCGTCCACCAGGAGTTCTGCCAACTCTTCTTTGGAGTACTCATAGATGGAAGCCACCTTCGTACGCTAGAGGACGCACCACGTTTACGTTCCTGACACGGTCTTCACGTTGTCGTCAACCGGGGGAACGGTGGAAATCCTCAGGACGAGAAACTTCTTAGTTTCCTCTTGACAAACTCTCGCGCGGGTCTTTTAATCGGAGATGAAACTACATCGAGTAAGCGACTGCGTCGAAAGGTTCATCAAATGCTCAGCGTGTATTTCACCGTAATGCTCGTCAGTTGGGGGTTAGCTGCAGGCCTCGGACTCCCCTGGCTTGGTGTGCACCTCGAACGAACGCGCCAGCGTGAGCGTGATCACGTGGCCGAGCTGTATCGCCAACGCGCCCTCATTGCTGACTACGAAGCGACGATCCAGGCGTACCGGCAGTTCGTACAGAACGACCCTGAGCTTGACTTGACATCTCGATAGGTTTCACCCGCGTGGCGAGACCGGGTCATCCCGGTCTCGCCATCCCCCTCGGTTTCTGCTTGACTCTTTATCGGTTCAGCCCGTCGCTGAACGGATGACAGGAGCAGCATGGAACTCAAGAACACATCAGCCGTCGTTACCGGTGGCGCTTCGGGACTCGGCGAAGCCACCGCGCGAGCGCTCGCCGCGCGTGGTGTCAACGTCGTCCTCGCCGATCTCAACGATGCCGGTGGTGAAGCTATCGCCAAAGAGATCGGTGGCGCCTACGTCCACTGTGACGTTACGAACACCGACCAGGTCATCGCCGCCATAGAGGCCGCCAAAGCGATGGCCCCGCTCTGGAGTGCGGTCAACTGTGCCGGTATCGGATGGGCAACACGCACCATTGGCAAAGACGGCGAATACGCCTCGGCCCACGACCTCGATCTCTACCGCAAGGTGATTGAGATCAACTTGATCGGCACGTTTAACGTGTGTCGTCTCGCGGCGACCGCCATGAGCCACAACACTCCCGACGCTGACAACATGCGTGGTGCGATCGTGAACACCGCCTCGGTTGCCGCCGAAGACGGGCAGATCGGACAGGCGGCTTATTCGTCGTCCAAGGGCGGCGTCGTCGGTCTCACGTTGCCTCTCGCTCGTGACATCGCACCCATTGGCGTTAGAGCGAACTGCATCTTGCCCGGACTCATTGACACGCCCATCTACGGCACTGGTCCCCAGTCCGATGAATTCAAGGCCCGCCTCGGCGCGGGCGTGCTCTTTCCCAAGCGTCTTGGCTACGCAGAGGAGTTCGCTTCGTTGGCGGTTGAGTTGTTGTCGAACAGCTACATGAACGCTGAGTCGATTCGCATCGACGCCGGCATCCGCATGCAGCCAAAATAAGAAGGACTCGATCGCACAACGCCCGCGTCAATGGCGCGGGCGTTGTGCTGTTAGAAAGACCTCTCCAGAGGGAAAGTCAACTACCGCTCTGGTCTTCCAAATAACAAGAATCCGGACCGCCTGGTCCGGATTCTTGTACTTACGAACTGCATGTTCGATAAAGACTTACTTGTGATCCTTCTTCGGGTTAGTTCCAAGCGCCGTTATTGCGTTGGCGCGAGCCGTCTGTGCGACGTCGATAGCTGACTGCTCCGTGGTGCGTGCAGCCAACCTGGTTGATGC
>DATCBX010000011.1:0-3221 GCA_036511635.1 Acidimicrobiales bacterium
AACGACAAGTGTGCCCGTCTCCATAAGCGTCAGTACGTCACCGGTTAGCTCAGCGATTCTCGCGGCGACGTCGCGCCACGCGGACACCGAGCCACGTTGATGGCGGAAATTTTCTTCTTCGCCGGGCGCGACTTCGGCGAACGGTGCGATCATGCCCGCAGCGGCCCAGGTCGCGCCAGAGCCTGGTGCGGGATCGAATATCGTCACTCGCCAACCCTCACTCGCGAGGAAAAACGCAGTGGTGAGTCCAATGACACCACCACCCACTACAAGTGCTTCACGTTGAGCCAAGGTCACGGGACCAGCGTAGGGGGCGAAGGTGCACTCGTTTTTCGGTATAATTGACGTGGGTCAGCGTTGCCCCGCTTGGAAACGCTATGACTAAGAACCTTTACGACCCCTCTTTTGAACACGACGCCTGTGGCGTCGGTATGGTCGCGGACCTCACCGCAACGCCAACCAACGCCACCGTGCTCGACGCGCTGACGATTCTTGAGAATCTTGAGCACCGCGGCGCCACTGGTTCGGACGTCGACTCAGGTGACGGCGCGGGAATTCTCGTCCAAATGCCTGACTCATTCATCCGCGAGGTCTTCGACGTCGAGGTACCTCCACGCGGTGAGTACGGCGTCGCGAATTGGATGGTTTCACCGTTGTTGGACCTTGGCGTCGTACAGCGCGTCATCGACGAGGTCTTGGCGCGCGTTGAGCTCGCGTCACTGGCTTGGCGAGCGGTTCCAGTAGATTCCTCGATTCTTGGACCCACGTCCAAAGCCTCCGAGCCTCTTTTTCTCCAGCAATTGATCGTCAAGTCCGATTCCGAGAGTGACATTGACCTAGAGAGATCTCTCTACTGCGCGAGAAAGGTCATCGAGCACACGCTCGAGATCTACGCCGCGTCATGCTCGTCCCAAGTCCTTATTTACAAGGGAATGCTGACGTCACCCCAACTTCGTCTTTACTTTGACGTCCTCAACGATCCCCGCCTCACTTCAGCCATCGCTGTCGTTCACAGTCGGTTTTCCACCAACGTGTTGCCACGTTGGGACTTGGCCCAACCATTCCGTTTCATCTCTCACAACGGTGAGATCAATACGGTCCGAGGCAATCGGAACTGGATGACGGCGCGCGAGACCACGCTCGAGAGCGACGTCTTGCCGCTACCGATGAGCGAACTCACGCCAATCATCACACCAGATATGAGCGACTCCGCAAGTTTCGACGAGGTCGTCGAACTTCTCGTTCACTCCGGTCGATCGCTACCCCACGCGATTTTGATGATGATTCCCGAAGCGTGGGAGCGCTCAACGGGCATGAGCCCCGATCGTCGCGCGTTCTACCGCTACCACGCAGGCCTCATGGAGCCTTGGGACGGTCCAGCGTCAGTGACCTTCTGTGATGGGCGCGTTGTTGGTGCGGTGCTTGACAGAAACGGACTGCGTCCCGCTCGGTTCTGGGTGACGAAGGATAAGCGTGTCATTCTCTCAAGTGAAGTTGGCGTCTTGCCGATTGATCCAGCGAACATTGAACGCAAGGGTCGATTACAGCCCGGTCGCGTCTTTTTGGTCGACGTGGAGCAGGGCAGAATCATCGAGGACGAAGAGCTCAAGTCCGCGCTGGCCGCCCAGGTTCCCTACGGCGAATGGCTCGACCGTCACCAGATATCTCTCGATGCCATCGAGACGCCCTCGACACTATCGCCCGAGCATTTTTCTGTCCTCCAGCAACAGAAAAGTTTTGGCTACAGCGAGGAAGACTTGCGCCTCATCATCCGCCACATGGCCCAAGTGGGCGAGGAACCCATTGGCTCTATGGGCTCGGACACCACCATGCCATTTCTTTCGACGATGCCGCGCTCGATCTTTGACTACTTCACGCAGCTCTTTGCCCAAGTCACGAACCCACCGCTCGACGCCATTCGCGAGGAGCTCGTTACCTCAACTCGTGTGGTCATTGGTGGGGAAGAGAATCTCCTTCGCGAAAGCGAAGAACACTGCCACCAGATTGTCTTGCCCTCACCAATTCTCAGCGTCAATGAACTCGTAAAAATTCGCTACATCGATGAACAGCCAGGCGTCGTTGGCTTTCGCACCGTAGCGATTGACGGTCTCTTTCTCGCCCACGGTGAAGGTACCGCCGCTGATCGACTCGCCGCGGCGTTGGACGATGTTACTAATACTGTCGTTGACCAGGTACGTTCTGGTGTCAATGTCGTTATTCTTAGTGATCGCGGTACGTCAAGTTCACACGCTCCAATCCCGAGTCTTCTGCTCGCTTCTGCGGTCCACCACCGTCTCGTTCGCGAGCATCTGCGCACCAACGCCGCCTTGATTATTGAAGCTGGTGACGTACGCGAAGTACACCACGTTGCGCTCTTGCTCGGCTTTGGCGCCTCCGCAGTCTGTCCTTACCTCGCGTATGAATCCATTGACGCACTTATCGACGAAGGTGAACTTAACGACCTGACCGCGCATGAAGCTCGCTACCAGTACGGCAAGACTCTCAATAAGGGAGTCGTGAAAGTCATGTCGAAAATGGGCGTGAGCACCGTCGCGAGTTACGTAGGATCGCAACTTTTTGAACCGGTGGGCATTTCCGATGAGGTCCTTACTGAATACTTCCCAGGGTTCCACTCGCGCATCGGCGGCGTGACACTCGAGCACTTGGCGACTGACGTGCTGCACTGGCACACGAGTGCCTACGCACCTGAAGTGGGCGAGCGAGTCGAGATCTCCAATCGAGGTGAATACCAGTGGCGTCGTGAAGGAGAGTTGCACCTTTTTAATCCACGTACCGTGCAGAAACTCCAACACGCTACGCGTGAAAAGCGCTTCGATCTTTTCAAGGAGTACACCACGCTCGTCGATGAGCAGAGCAGTGGCAAACTCACGCTGCGTTCGCTACTCTCGCTCGTGCCAAGTCGCTCGCCGCTTCACATTGACGAAGTGGAAAGTGTCGCGGCGATCGTTAAACGCTTTAGTACCGGTGCGATGTCGTACGGATCTATTTCTGAAGAAGCCCACACGACGCTTGCCGTCGCGATGAATCGCCTCGGCGCAAAGTCCAACACCGGCGAAGGTGGCGAGGATGAAGAGCGATTTGACACCTCCAATCCGCAAGAAAACTCTCGCTCGGCCATTAAGCAGGTTGCCTCGGGGCGCTTTGGTGTGACGAGTCGCTACCTCGTCAACGCCGACGACCTTCAAATAAAAATGGCCCAA
>DATCBX010000012.1:0-3645 GCA_036511635.1 Acidimicrobiales bacterium
CCATGAAGAACCTCGGATTCTCACGGCTGAAGCGGTGGCGCGCGAACTCTTAGGGCGAGAAGTCGGGAACATTCTGAGATTTGACCCCATCGCGCGCCTGGGGCATGACCCAGAAGGAGTGCATCAACTTCGCGTGGGTTCGCGGCGACTTCGATCGGAACTTCACATCATTTCGCCGGTGATCAAATCGACGTCACTAAATGAACTTACGAGAGAACTCGGCTGGATCAGCAATATTCTGGGACGCCTTCGAGATATTGACGTACTACGAAAATTACTTCTTTCGCTGCGTGACGACTCCTTGGCCGGGCCGTCGAATTCAGTACTCTCCGAACTCGACCATGATCGCCATCGCGAGCGAAGTCGCGTTGGCGATGCATTGGATTCGCGAAGGTATCGCCGGCTCATAATCTCACTCACCGGTGCGGTACTGGATCCGCCTTTTAGGTCCGCCGCGGCGCAACCGGCGTCCGACGTTTTCATGCCCGGACTGCACGACGCGTGGGCGCTGCTCTTTGAGACCATGGACGAGTCCGGCCCATCACCAACGAACGAAGAGCTTCACCGACTGCGAATCTTGGCGAAGAAAAGTCGCTACGGCACCGAGATTGCGAGTTCCTTTCTCGACACTGCCGCCGACGAAATTGCCGCCGCGTTAGCGAGCGCGCAGACTGTTCTTGGTACCCTTCACGACCACGTCGTCGCGGCAAATTATCTCGTCAACGTGCAGTCGGTCCACGAAGAAGATTCCGAGTGGACCACACCGCGCATTGCGGCCGCCGCCATGATTGATCAAATGACAGAATCTATCGAAAGGTGTCGACTGCAATGGCGCGAACCTTTAGAGCGAGCTCGTGAGTTGGTCGCGGCGCTCAGTTAGAACGCCCGTACGAAGTTCGCCACGATCGGAATCTCCCATTCCAAAACAATCAGATTGTCGATGGAACGAGTCGCTACTTGATAACGACAGTTCTGCACCTCGGTTTCCAACGAGCGCTCTACATTCGCGTAAAGGTGAACTCGTTCGATAACAGATGCTTTTGAATCTTGCCCATGGCGTTGCGCGGAAGTTGCGTCACGAAGCGAATCTCTCGCGGACGTTTATGAGGCGTCAAGTTGAGCGCCACGTAATCAATGAGTTCTTGAGCGTCCAACTTGACGTCCCCACGTGGGACAATCCAAGCGACAATTCGTTCACCGAGGTCGGCGTCGGGGACACCCGTCACCGCCGCGTCCTCAACGCCCGAATGTTCGAACAGCACCTGTTCAATCTCGCCCGTCCCAATGCGGTAGCCGCCGCTCTTAACAAGGTCAGTCGAGCGCCGACCAACGAGCCGCAAAGCACCATCGGGTGCAAGGACTCCTAGATCACCCGTTGAAAACCACCCATCTTTCATCGATTCCTCTGTCGCCTTGGGTTGATTGAGGTATCCAACAAACAGGCTTGGGCTTCGAACAAGTACCGCCCCTACCGTCGCGTCGTCACACGGCACGTCCTCGAGCGACTCATCGACAACTCGAATCTCCACCGTTGGCAGCGGATGTCCCACGTACCCTGGACGCGCCGGCGCTTCTGGCACGGCGGACGTAATAAAGAGCGTCTCGGTCATTCCGTATCGCTCGACGACGTGTTTCCCACCGACACTCTCGATCTTCAGATAGTCACCTTTCATGAGCGGCCCCGATCCAGATACCAACAAACGCGTACGCGCAAGGGCCGACGCGAGCGCTGCGTCCTCCTCGAGCGCGTTCGCTAAGCGGTGATACATCGTTGGCACCGCGAACAGCATCGAACCTCCCGCGGCTAATCCCTCGGTGACGCCATCGACCGAGAAGGAACCGAGATGGCAGACACTGCCGCCAACAAAAACTGGTCCGAGCAGACCAAGAATCAATCCGTGCACATGGAACAACGGCAGCGCGTGGACGAGATGATCCTCTTTCGTCCATGACCAGACGTGAGCGATCGATTCAAGATTGGCCTGGATTGCCGATGAACTGAGAACGACGCCCTTGGGCGGGCCCGTCGTGCCCGAGGTGTACATAATCAGCGCGGGATGTCGGGCGTCCAGGTCACTGGACCACGGCGCTCGTTGATTGTCATCGATAGTGAAGTCAGCATCGACGCGTCGCGTCGAACGCAATATTTCTGGCAGCTCAGCTCGCGAGCTCGCGATGAGCGTTGAAAGGTGCGCGTCGCGTAGAACGTGCTCTAATTCGCGTTCCCCCGACTGAGGGTTGAGCGGGACGATCGTCGTACCGCTAACTAACGCGGCGAAGAGCCCGACGACCGTCGCCAGCTCTGGCGTGGCCCAGAGCGCTAACGGTTGCTCACTTCGTAGTTCGCTCGCCAGACTCGATACGGCGTTGCGCAGTTGTCGATACGTCAGACTTCCGTCGGGCATGGTGACCGCCAGGCGGTCCTCGCCTGAACGTATCGACGAAAATAGTGAGAGGGGCTCCATCTTCATCGACGCTGAACGCGCGCCTTACTCAGCACGGCCAACGGCGGAGAACTGTCAATTCTTCGTTGCGTAGTCTGCACGGGCGTAATTTATCAACAATGCATTTTCCACTAATGAATTGACGAAACGAAGTTAGAGAAAAAGCAGTGTGTGAGTCTGGGGCAACTTGATGGTCGACGGACGCGGTCGGGCGATGACCTATTCGTTCTCGAAGTCGGCGTCGTCGGCGAGCACGGCGTTGACGCCTTGGAGTTCACTTAACGCAGCCACCAGATCGTTGACGAGCGCTTGTCCTCTGACATGAAGCGTGACACTGACCATTGACGCTTCATCATCGGACTGCGCAACATTCACGCTCGTCGCTCGCTGGTAACCGAGAGATTCGGTGGAAATCTCCGAGAGGGTGAAACCTCGCGACGTGGCGAGCGCCAGCACTCGGCGCAAGATTCCTTGACCATCGGGGTAGCGAACGCGAATGACGGAAATTACCGCCCCCGAGTGCGGCAATTTGCGCGAGAGAACCGGAAAGGCCGTCGCCACGATGAGGTAAAACACGGTGGTGGCGATCGCTAAGAGAATTAGACCTGCGCCGCAAGCTGCTCCAATGGCGGCCGTGAGCCACACCGCCGCGGCGGTGGTGAGACCGCGAACGGAGTCGCGACGCACGAAAATCAGGCCGGCGCCGAGAAAACCCACGCCACTGACGATCTGCGCGGCGACGCGCGAAGGGTCCAGCACGATATAGCCAGGGTTAAGTATGTCGTTGAAGCCATACTTGCTGATCAACACGAATAACGCCGCGCCCACTCCCACCAACGTGTGCGTGCGCATGCCGGCACTCTTTTGGCGAATGTCGCGTTCGACGCCAATAGCCATCGAAAGAATGAATGCTGCCGCCAATTCGCCGATCTGATTCCATCCTTCAATGTTGGGAGAACCACCTGTCAGGTGGGGGGCAGCCCACAATCCGTGAAATATCATCTTTGAAGGGTAGCGCGAAGATGAACTAAAAGTGAACATTTGGTGACGAAATGGTGAACACTTCTGAATCGGCTCCGAGGGTAGAGGTGCGCTGACACTCGATCTCGGTCTGCCCACACGCGGCGAAAGGAGCAAGCGCCGAGACCGATCGTTTACCGGGCCGATGAGGCTGTGCTCGGATCTCGTCTTTCAACGCTCT
>DATCBX010000013.1:0-2580 GCA_036511635.1 Acidimicrobiales bacterium
CTTCAGCCGAACTTGCGTCGAGTGCGAGCACCATACCCAAGCCGCAGTTAAAGGTGCGCGTCATCTCCTCGGCGCTCACCGGTCCGCGACGTTGGATCTCGAAGAAAATCTCCGGCGTAGAGAAACTCTCCATGTCGATGACAGCGTCCAAAGTGTCGGGGAGAAGGCGCCCGACGTTGCCAATGATCCCCCCACCCGTGACGTGCGCGACGGCGTGCACGCTTGCACCAAGTTCGTGTTGTAGCGCGAGCACGCACGGTGCGTAAATCACCGAAGGAAGAAGTAATTCATCACCGAGACTTCGCGACGCGCCCACAAACGCGGGTTCGAGCAAAGCCGCTTCGCTAGTAATCAGAATCTCTCGAGCGAGTGTGTAGCCGTTCGACCTGAGTCCTGGTGAATGAAGTCCGACCAGCACGTCGCCGTCACGAACCCGCTCGGGTCCGAGCGTTGCAGCGCGTTCCACGACACCTAACGCGAAGCCCGCGACGTCAAGGTCGTCAGGCTTCATGACGCCACCGTGTTCGGCCGTTTCCCCTCCGAGCAGCGCAACGCCGGCTTGACGACATCCCTCAGCAATGCCGGCGACGAGTACTTCGAGTTGCTTGGGATCGACCGTTCCAACCGCCACGTAGTCGAGCATGAACAGCGGCTCGGCGCCCACGCACACCAGGTCGTCGACCAACATGGCGACAAGATCGATGCCGACGCTGTCGTAGCGACCGACGAGGCGCGCGACTTCGAGCTTGGTGCCCACGCCGTCCGCCGAGGCGACGAGCACGGGCTCGTGGTACTTGGTGATGTCGAGCGCGAAGAGTCCCCCAAATCCACCGATGCCGCCGAGAACCTCTGCGCGGTGCGTGCTCATCACCGCCGCGGTGATTCTCTTGACCACGTCGTCCCCGGCTTCAATCGACACACCCGCGTCGGCGTAGGTTTTTGCGCCAACGACCTCCAGCAGTCGACTCACCAGCGGCTACCCGCGGCACCGATGGTGACCGGAATCGGGGCTGGGTACTCCCCCGTCAGACAAGCATCACAACACTCGCCGTTCAGTTGAATGGCCGAGCGAAGGTTCTCGAGCGTGATGTACTCCAACGAGTCGGATCCCACGAAGTCGTTGATCTCCTGAATCGTGTTATTCGCCGCCAGAAGATCTTCGCAATTGGGCGTGTCAATGCCGTAGTAGCAAGGTCCGATAAAGGGCGGCGAAGAGATGCGCAAGTGAATCTCTTTCGCGCCCGCGTCGCGGAGCATCTGCACCAGCGCTTTGGTGGTAGTACCGCGAACAATGGAGTCGTCAACGACGACGAGCCTCTGACCGGCAATGTTCTCTTTGAGAGGATTGAGTTTGCGCCGGACGTTCGCCGCGCGCGCCTTTTGATCGGGAGAGATGAACGTGCGACCGATGTAGCGATTCTTCACGAGGCCATACCCAAAAGGAATACCCGAAGCTTTCGCGTAACCCTCAGCAGCCGGCACGCCCGAATCGGGTACACCCATGACGAGGTCGGCTTCGACGCTCGACTGTTGCGCGAGGAGCTCGCCCATGCGTCGACGCGTCGTGTGCACTTGATGACCCATGAGGTAGGCGTCGGGGCGAGCGAAGTACACGAACTCAAAGATGCACAGCTTCTGCTTCTCGCCCGCCGGCTCGAGCAGTTGGCGCGACGTCACTCCGTCTTTGGTGATCGTCACCATCTCACCGGGTGAGATCTCTCGCACGAACGTCGCGCCGACGACGTCGAGCGCTGGTGACTCTGACGCCACGATCCAACCTTCGGGCGCGTCCTCGGTGCCGAGTCGCCCAAGACAGAGTGGGCGAAAACCGTAGGGATCACGAACGGCATGGATCTGGTTCGCTTCGAGGATGACCATCGAGAACGCACCCTCAACTCGATGAAGCACTACCTCAAGCGCTTCCTTGAGCGGCGTGCCGCTATCAACCTCACGTGCCAAAAGTTCAGCGACCAGGTCAGAGTCCGAGAGCATCGACGTAAAGAGGATCCCGACGTCTTCGGCCAATTTCGTGGTGTTCGTTAAATTGCCGTTATGCGCGAGCGCGAAGCCAGAGACGCCAGCTGAGCGGTACACGGGTTGGGCGGCGGTCCAATTTGCCGAACCTGACGTGGAGTAACGGGTGTGGCCAATGACGAGTGAACCCGCGAGCGCGCGCAACGTCGTGTCGGCAAAGACGTGACTGACGAGCCCGTTGTCTTTTACGACCGTGATCTGTTCATTTTGAAAGGTGGCCATGCCGGCCGACTCTTGCCCTCGGTGTTGGAGAGCGAACAGTGCGTCGTAACACAGGTGCGCGACCTCACGCCCTGGAGCAACAATGCCGACAACGCCACAGGCTTCCTTCATGTGCCTTCAACACTAAAGGTCAAAATCGCGCGGGACACGGGTCCAGTCTCGCACAGACCTCGACCCGCCCATTCACTTTTACTACGCTACGTCGATGATTGATCTGCATACGCACTCGACGTTCTCGGACGGCTCGGACACGCCCTTCGAACTCGCCGAGAACGCCCACGGGCGGGGAATCTCGGCCATCGCCCTGACCGATCACGACACCAC
>DATCBX010000014.1:0-2575 GCA_036511635.1 Acidimicrobiales bacterium
GTGCGCGCAGGTGGCGGACGTCGTCGCGTGGACGCCGAGCCCGTTGCTGAAGAAGTCGTCGTCGAAGAGATGCAGGGTCACGTGTCTGACAAGGTCGCCGACGCTGGCGCCCACGAGACGACGAATGAGATCTTGGACGACGTTACGGACGACGCGTTGAGCGACGCGCCCGTTGCTGACTTGCTGGCCTCGACCCCCGAGGTCGAAGCCCAGCTCGCCGTTGAAGAAGAGATTGAGCGTCGCACTGCTTCAGAGCACACCGACACTCCTCACTTTCGAAAGGACGCGGAGTAACCATGTTGATGCCCCGCAAAACTAAGTACCGCAAGATGCAGCGCGGTCGCCGAGCCGGCAACGCGAAGGGCGGCGTTGACCTGAACTTTGGTGACTTTGGTATTCAGGCCCTCGAGCGTGGTTGGCTCACCGCCCGCCAAATCGAAGCCGCCCGTATTGCCATGACCCGTCACGTGAAGCGTGGTGGCAAGGTCTGGATTCGCGTCTTCCCCGATAAGCCCGTCACTCAGAAGCCCGCGGAGACCCGCATGGGTTCCGGCAAGGGCAACCCCGAGTTCTGGGTTGCCGTGGTGAAGCCCGGACGCATGTTGTTCGAGCTCGGTGGTGTTGATGAGACCTTGGCCCGCGCCGCAATGGAGCGCGCTATTCAGAAGCTGCCTATTAAGGCCAAGTTCGTCGTGCGTCCTGGTACGCACGGCGCCCCGGAGGTGACGATCTAATGGCTAAGACCAAAGAGCACGTAGAAGAGCTCCGCAATCTTCCCGACAACGAACTCCTAAGCCGCTTGGGCGAGGCTCGCCGTGAGCTTTTCAACCTTCGCTTTCAGCTCGCTACTGGACAACTCGACAACTCGGCACGACTCCCCGCGGTGCGTAAAGACATCGCTCGACTCTCGACGTTCCTGCGTCAACGAGAGATCGTCGCTGCCGAAGCCCTAGTAGAAGGCGGTAAGTCATGAGTGACGAAACCAACGACGTAACAGAAGACGTAACAGACGACGTGACGAACGACGTCGCGGCCGTTGAGCTCGACGAAGTGGTCAGTGACGTAATGGCCGCCGCGCCAAGCGCGCCAAGCGGCGCACCGGTCGCTGCCGTGAAAGCAGCGACGACGGACGAGGCCGACGCGTCACGCACCAACCCGCGCAAGATTCGTGAGGGCGTCGTGATCTCGGACAAGATGAACTCGACGCTGGTCGTCGCGGTGCACGAACGCGTTCGTCACCCTCGCTACGACAAGACCGTCCAGCGCACCAAGAAGCTCTACGTGCACGACGAGAAGAACGAAGCGAAGATCGGTGACAAGGTTCGCGTCCAAGAGACCCGCCCGCTGTCCAAGCTCAAGCGCTGGCGCCTGACCGAGATCGTGGAGCGTGCTCGATGATTCAACAAGAGTCCCGTCTCAAGGTCGCCGACAACAGCGGTGCGAAGGAAGTCCTTTGCATCCGCGTACTCGGTGGATCACGTCGTCGTTACGCCTCGATTGGTGACGTCTTCATCGCTACGGTGAAGGACGCCATTCCGGGCGCTGCGGTAAAGAAGGGTGACGTCGTTCGCTGCGTCGTTGTTCGCACCGCCAAAGAGAAGCGTCGTCCCGACGGTTCCTACATCAGGTTTGACGAGAACGCCGCGGTGTTGATCAACGATCAACTCCAGCCTCGTGGGACGCGCATCTTTGGACCAGTCGGTCGTGAGCTGCGCGACAAAAAGTTCATGCGCATCATTTCACTCGCGCCGGAGGTGTTGTAATGAAAATTCATAAGGGTGACGACGTGTTGGTCCTCTCGGGCAAGTTCCGTGGATCGCGCGCCCAAGTCGAAGAAGCGTTGCCAGCAGTGAACAAGGTCATCTTGGACGGCATCAATATTGCACGGCGCGCCACCAAACAGAGCGGCGCGACTATGCAGGCCGGCATCATCGACAAGTTGATGCCTCTCAACGCCTCCAACGTCGCGGTCTGGTGCCCCAAGCACAAGGGTCCCGCGAAGGTTGGTTACAAGATCGTTGACGACGCGAAGCTTCGCGTCTGTCGTAAGTGTGGAGAGGTTCTATGACAACGACGACTCGTCCACGTCTAAAGGTCCGCTACGACCAAGAGATCCGTGTGGCTCTCAAGGAAGAGTTGGGCCTGGACAACATCATGCAGGTACCGCGTCTCGAGAAGATTGTTCTTAACTCGGGCGTTGGCCGTGCAACCCAACAGGCCTCGTTGCTCGAGGGCGCCCAGCGCGACCTCGAGCTCATCACGGGCCAAAAGCCAGTCGTGACGCGCGCGAAGAAGTCAATCGCGAGCTTCAAGTTGCGCGAGGAACAGCCCATCGGCGTCAAAGTCACACTTCGTGGCGACCGCGCCTGGGAGTTCTTTGACCGACTGATCAGCCTCGCGATTCCTCGTATTCGCGACTTCCGTGGTCTGTCACCGAAGTCCTTTGACGGACACGGCAATTACACCTTTGGTGTGAACGACCAGTTGATCTTCCCCGAGATTGACTACGACAAGATCGACGCGCCCCGTGGTTTTGACATCACCATTGTCACCTCGGCCTCGACCGATGAGCAGG
>DATCBX010000015.1:0-5733 GCA_036511635.1 Acidimicrobiales bacterium
GCGCAGCTCCACCAGCCAAGCAAAAGCGGGTGACGGTCCTCTTTCGGTTCATACTGCTCATTCCGCATTTGTTTGTCGCGGGACTCGTTTTAGAAGCCGCCATCTTCGGAGCCTTTTTCGGTTGGTTTGTTGCGATCTTTACGGGTCGTAATCCAATCCAAAAGTTCACCGTTGGCGCTTTGCGGTGGTACTCGAGAGTACTTAGTTACGGCGTTTTCCTCACTGGCGTGTACCCTCCGTTCTCGCTGGATGAAGAGCCGAACTACCCGATTCAAGTTCACCTGGTACCTGGAAGGTTGGGGCGAGTATCGGTCCTCTTCCGAATCATCCTCATGATTCCTGCCCTTGTTCTCAATCTTTTGTCAGTCGGAGGTCTCGAAGTTCTGAGCGTTGTCGCGTGGCTCATTACCCTTATTCGAGGAACGCTTCCTCTTTCGATGCACAACGCATTTGCAGCGACCATTCGATTCAATACACGGGTTCAGGCGTATCTATTGCTCGCACAAAATCCCTATCCTCGAGGACTCTTTGGGGATTCGACAAAGTCGTCACCGAATGAAACTTCATCGTCCCTAGATGAGTCGCGACCGGACGACTTGGCTGTTGGCGCAGAGGATTCGGATTACGTCACGATTGAGGACGCCACGATCGGCGACGCACCGAAAGGGGATTCTTCGGTCAATATCCCAGTGATAGCCGCCGTATTTGAAGAACAAAGCAACGCAGGCGCTCTCCACGTGACGGCGCCTTCAGAAATATCCGAGACATCAGGTGACCCGTCCTGGGGTCTCACTAAGGATCCCGTATGGCCCTTTTGCCTTTCCAAGGGTGGTCGCCTTGTCTTAATTTTGATGCTGCTCATCGGCATCGTAGGGTGGCCACTCTATTTTGCGTACGTTGCTCCAGGAATTGGAAACAACGACGGTGGATTTGTCTGGTCCATTCAGTACCGCAGCGATATATCGCCCGTCAGTGAAGCGGTGATAAAGGCCCTGCCTGATTTCTCCGCTTCGCCACCAGACTGGCACGCACTAACCGTCGACTGCGCGAATATAGAGGCCACGCTTAGCTCGCTCAGTCAAGTGGCGCAGTATCCAGTGCCTGGGCCGGACAAGAATCTTCTCACTGGCATAAACGAGGTCGCCGTCGCTACGCAGACTTGTATTCAAACTGTCGTTCCAAAATTGGACGCACTGCAACTACCGAGCCTGACAAAATCTTTCGAGAGCGGCTCATACCAGCTAAAACTCTTCCTCAATGAAACGCCGGGCGTTTTCTAGCGCCACCGTTTTCTCTCGAATGGAACTCAAGGTCGCGTGACCCAGGGAGATTTACTTATTTGCCTGCATCCAGATGAGCAGTGGCACTAACGAATGGACGTCACCGCGAACTTTGAGTCGTCCTTCTCGCAGCGCGCTCGCGCTATCAAGTGTGCCTTTGGTGAGTGCTTCGGCGTCCGCGTAGGAGAGTCGGATGACGGCGTCGGCGGCGAGGTGATCACCTAGATCGACGGTGGACCCGGTAGCACTCACACAAAAGGTAAGGGCGTGAGGTGCGTTACTTGCGCCGTCGATGAACTCGAAGACCAGTCGAAAGACTTTGCTGGGGTCAACAAGAGGCGCAGGACCGGCAGCGCTCAGTGTCGTATTGAGTGCTGCCACCCATTCGTCACTGAGAAAGTCGGCCACTTGTTAGGGCGCTGGCTGGACCGCGGCGTCGAGAGCGGACGTCTTGGTCTTACGTCGAATCTTTCGTCCTAGCCACGCAACGGGGTCGTAGTGGGCATCGACGACTCGCTCTTTCAACGGAATAATCGCGTTGTCGGTGATCTTGATGTGTTCGGGACAGACCTCAGTGCAGCATTTCGTGATGTTGCAGTAGCCGAGTCCCATGTCTTCTCGAATAAGGTCGCGTCGATCGTTCTGATCCAACGGGTGCATCTCAAGCTCGGCGTAACGGATGAAGAATCGCGGTCCGGCGTAGTGCTGCTTGTTGTCTTCGTGGTCACGAATGACGTGACAGACGTCTTGGCACATGAAGCACTCGATGCATTTGCGAAACTCTTGACCGCGCTGGACGTCCTCTTGGAACATCCGGTAGCCACCTTCGGGCATGGGCGGAGGCATAAATGCAGGAACCTTCGCCGCTTGGACGTAGTTAAAGGAGACGTCGGTGACGAGGTCTCGGATGATAGGGAACGTCTTCATTGGCGTGACGGTGACGGGTCCCTCGGGCAAGGTGTCCATGCGCGTCATGCACATAAGGCGTGGCTTGCCGTTAATCTCCACCGAGCACGAGCCGCACTTGCCGGCCTTGCAGTTCCAGCGACAGGCCAAGTCAGGCGCTTCGGTGGCCTGGATGCGGTGAATCATGTCAAGGACGACTTCGCCCTCGTTCTGTTCCAAGGTGTAGTTCTCGAAGTCCCCACCCGAAGAGTCGCCGCGCCATACGCGCAGGGTTACTTCAGCCATTAGTGGGCCTCCTCTAGCAGGGCTTTGAGTTCATCGGGCATGACGAGCAGTGGGGACGCGACAACGTTGACGGGGCTGTCCCAGTTGCCACCGTCGGTGCTCTGGGCGAAGTTGACCTTGCCGAGCTCGGCGTCGGGCAGCGGGAAGTCCTCGCGAGTGTGCCCACCACGGGACTCTTTGCGCAGAATGGCGCCACGCGTGACGGCCTTGGAAAGACTGATCATCGCGGGCAGGTCCGTCGCCAAGTTCCAGCCCGGGTTGTAGGCGCGGCCACCCTTGACCGCGATGTGCTTTACACGTTCAGTGAACTCGTCAAGTTTCTTCGTCGCGGCGTCGAGTTCTTCAGCGTTGCGAATGATGCCGACGTTGACTTGCATCATCTCCTGAAGGTCGTGTTGAACGTCGTAAGGATTCTCTCCCTCACTTCTTTCGAAGGGTTCGAGAGCCTCTTTGATCGCCGCCTCAACGGCCTTTTGATCCATAGTCGTGGCGAAACTGCCCGCTTCGATGTACTCGGCCGCGCCGATGCCGGCTCTGCGGCCAAAGACCACGAGGTCTGAGAGTGAGTTGCCACCGAGTCGGTTCGCCCCGTGCATACCGCCGCCCACTTCACCCGCGGCGAAGAGTCCCGGTACGACGGTCTGTTGTGAGTCGGCGTCGACCTGCACGCCACCCATGATGTAGTGACACGTCGGGCCGATCTCCATGGCTTCGCGCGTGATGTCAACGCCCGCGAGCTCCATGAACTGGTGGTACATCGACGGCAGGCGGCGGCGAATGAACTCAGCCGAGCGACGTGTCGCGATGTCGAGGTACACGCCACCGTGTGGGCTGCCTCGTCCGGCCTTGACTTCAGTGTTGATGGCGCGCGCGACTTCGTCGCGGGGGAGCAGTTCAGGTGGTCGTCGCCCCGCGGTGTGGTCGTCGTACCACTTGTCGGCTTCTTCTTCTGAGTCGGCGGTCTCCGCACGGAACATCTCGGCGACGTAGTTGAACATGAAGCGTTCGCCGAGTGAGTTGCGCAGTACTCCTCCGTCACCACGAACACCTTCGGTGACGAGAAGGCCGCGCACGCTGAGTGGCCAGACCATGCCCGTTGGGTGGAACTGCACGCACTCCATGTCAATGAGATTCGCTCCGGCCCACAGCGCCATCGCGTGACCGTCGCCGGTACCCTCCCATGAGTTGGAGGTGAACTTCCAGGACTTGCCCGCTCCGCCGGTCGCAAGTATGACCGTCTTAGCTTGGAAGGTCACGAACTCACCAGTCGCGCGCCAGTAACCCACGCAGCCCGCAATGCGACCTTGCTCGTCGTGGACGAGTTTCAGCACTTTGCACTCCATGAAGACGTCAGTACCCATCGAGACGACTTTTTGTTGCAAGGTGCGAATGAGCTCCAGGCCCGTGCGGTCACCCACGTGGGCCAACCTCGCGTAGCGGTGACCGCCGAAGTCACGCTGGAGTATTTTGCCGTCCTTGGTGCGGTCGAACAACGCCCCCCACTGCTCGAGCTCCCACACACGATCGGGCGCCTCTTTGGCGTGGAGTTCGGCCATGCGGTAGTTGTTCAGGTACTTGCCACCGCGCATGGTGTCACGAAAGTGGACTTGCCAGTTGTCCTCGGGGTAGACGTTGCCCATGGCGGCGGCCATGCCACCTTCGGCCATGACGGTGTGGGCCTTGCCGAGCAGCGATTTGGTGACGATGCCGACTTTGAGGCCCCGTTGGCTCGCTTCAATGGCGGCACGTAGTCCCGCGCCGCCGGCGCCGATGATGAGTACGTCGTACTCGTGGTGTTCGTATGTTGGTTCGGTCACGAAAGAGTCCTTAATACTTAGAACAGCTTGAAGTCAGTAATGGCGCCCGAGGCGACGAGGCGCACGTACACGTCGGTGAGTGCTACGACAACGAGTGAGGCCCACGCGAAGTTCATGTGCTTGGCGTTAAGGGGCGTCACGAACTTCCAGAAGCGGTAACGAAGTGGGTGGGCCTTGAAGCTTTTCAACTGACCACCACAGAGGTGTCGACAGGCGTGACACGACACCGAGTAGAGCCAGAGCAACGCGGCGTTCGCCGTCAACACAATGGTCCCGACAGTGACACCCCAACCAAGACCCGGCTGGTAGAAAGCGCGAATGGCGTCGTAGGAGAGCAACACGTTAAAGACAAGCCCGGCGTAGAAGAAGTAGCGATGCGCGTTCTGCATAAGAAGGGGAAAGCGCGTCTCGCCTGAGTAGGAACCGTGCCCGTCAGCGACCGCACAGCTCGGTGGCGACCACCAGAACGCGCGGTAGTAGCTGCGCCGGTAGTAGTAACACGTGAGTCGAAAGCCCAAGGGGAAGATCAAGATGAGGAGGGCTGGCGAAAGGGTCCACCCGCTAATGACAAAGCCAGATTTTGATCCTGGCACGCAGTCGGCGGCGAGGCAAGGTGAGTAGAAAGGGCTGATGAAGTCGCGATGGAAGTTCGCGCCCACGTAGTAGTACTTGTTCTGAAAAGCCGCCCAGGTCGAATAGATAACGAAGGCGGTGAGGATCGACACCGTCACGACGGGCTGAATCCACCAGCGATCTTGACGCAAGGTTGCCTCATCGGGCCCACCTCGCGTTCCCCCTAGTTGAACCTTTGTCGAACTCTCTAGGGCCGCCACTAATACTCCTCGTTGTAGTCCCCGGTAACCGCAAAGTCCATCCTAGACAGCATCGACACGCTGCTAAAAACGCGCATTCGTTACCACCCAACTGCGCTGTAGTGAAAAAAAATTACTAACACGCAACGAGCGAATCTGACTAGTGCGTGCCCCCGCGACGGCCTTCGGCCGTGCCGCCGAACAGCGCCCAGACAACAAGACCGAGCCCCGGAACGAGAAGCCAGATTCCAAAGACCAACGCGAGCACGACAAAAAAGGCACCCATGCCCATGGTGAAGGGCCAGATCGACGTGCCTGGAAATGCCCCGACGACGCCCGCGCCCTCAGCCTGAGTGGCCTGGGGGTCGTCTTCGGCGCGCGGCTTCATGCGCTTGCTCCACCAGTAGTAGTAGCCACCGGGAAGGAAACAGAGCAGCATGCCGGCGAACATCATCACGCTGCCGGCGTTCTCATGTCCCCAGTTCCAGTACACCGCCACCATGACGCCAAAAAACGTGCCAAGGCCAAGGAGAAGTTTCGCTTCGGTTCTCACGGGGCTGGAACCTCATCGTGATGTGGCGCGCTGTGGCCGTGTTCGGCAGCGGTGTGGCCGGGGTGGTTGTAGTCCCACGT
>DATCBX010000016.1:0-4553 GCA_036511635.1 Acidimicrobiales bacterium
GCCGTTGTCTTACCGCATCCCGATGGTCCAACGAGCACCATGAATTCACCGTCGTCGACGTGCAGAGAGAGGCGGTCAACAGCGGGAGGACCGTCGCCGAAGATTTTGGTCACGCCGTCAAAGTCAATTTCGGCCATTACGAATTACTCCTTGTTAAGAAAAAGGCGCGCGATGTCATCGGTCGATCCCCATGGTGAGGCCCTTGACGAGAAAACGCTGGAAGATGAGATAGACGATCATCGCGGGCAACGCGCTGATCAGTGAACCGGCCATGAGCTCTGGAATCGACGTCGTTCGACCGGCGGCGAGTACCGCGAGTCCAACGGTGATTGGTCGGTCCGACGTGTTTTGAATAAAGAGCAGACCAACGAGTAGGTCGTCCCAGATCTGAATGAACTGCAACACCGTGACGGTGGCGATGGCGGGAATTGCGATGGGAATTACGAGACGCCAGAGCGCGCCAAAGTAGCCCAGTCCATCGACGATGCCCGCTTCAATTAATTCGTCGGGGACGCCTCGAAAGTAGGTGGTGAAGAGAAAGACGGAAAACGGAGTGCCGAGTGCTGCGTAGACCAATATCGCGCCGGTGTAACCACTCGTAAGTCCAAGTTTGGTGATGTTGACGAACTCGGGCATCAAAATAGCTTGCAAGGGCACCATCATCGCGCTCACGATCACGAGAAAGACAGCGGTTGAAGCGCGAAAATGAAGTTTGGCGAAGGCGAAGCCGGCCGGGAGTCCCACCAAAAGGATGAGAAAGATCGACGCCGAGCAGATAATTGTCGAGCTGACGATCTCTTGGCCCACGGGGATTGTTGAGGAGAGATCTTTCCAACTCAGCCATGAGAAGCCGCTGCCGGAAAGGAACTGAGTTTCTGACTTGAGGCTGGTGACAATCATGACGACGAAGGGATAGAGCATGACGGCCGCGATAGCGACCATGACGCCAAACACCACCCATCGACCGATCGTGGGTTTGTTTTTTCCAGTCGGCGGCGCCGTCTCGAGGTCGTCGTTCTCGGCTGGAGGCGTGCGTAAAGTGGTCATTCGTCTGATCCAATGAGTCGAAGTTGTACGACACCGACAATGCCCGTCAGCACGAACAAGATGAGACCGTAAAGGGCTGCAGTGCCAAAGTCACCTTGGTTGAAGCCTGTCTGGTAGATCAGGAACTCCATGGTGGTGGTCGCGTAGCCGGGACCACCACCGGTCATAACGAAGATGAGGCTGAAGAGGGCAGAGAAAAGTGCGATTACCGTCATAACGAAGGCGAGTTGAATGAAGCGACTGAGGTGAGGCAGCGTAATGCTTCTAAAAATGCGCCAGCTCCCGGCCCCGTCTATGCGTGCTGCCTCCTCCAGGCTCGGGTCCAGCGTGGCGAGGCCGGTGAGAAAGAGCATGGTGTTCGTGCCGATCATTGTAAAGACGAACGTGATACCCAGCGCGCTCAGTGCCGTGGATTCGTAACCCAACATGTTGGTGTTGACGTGCGAGAAGCCGAGCGCGTGGATGATGGAGTTGAGCGTGCCCTGGTAGGCGAAGAAACGCTCGGCCACGAGACCGAGCACAACCCACGAAATTGCGGTCGGAAGAAAGTAGATAGAACGAAAGATTTTCCAGCCCGCGACTCGTTGGTGCAAGAGAACCGCGATGCCGAGTGGAAGGCCGAGCGCAAACGGAACAGCGAGGAGTAACAACGCGTTGTTCTGCAGCGCTGTCCAGAGATTGGTGTTGTGAAATGCCTGGGTCCAGGTCGACGTGCCAATCCATGTTGAGGTGAGGCCGTTCCACTGGGTGAATGAGTAGTAGATCGCTTGGCCAATAGGCACGCCGATAAAGCCGATCACCAACGCGATCGCGGGCAAGGCGAAGAAAAAGCCGGAGAACTGGCGTCGACGTCGGAGCGTCATTTTGCGCGCGCGCGGTGCGTTCGACGCAATCGTGCTCACTGGGTACTGTCGTCCACTCAAAATCCAATCACGATAAATGGACGTCCCCACCCAACGACATTCGTTGGGTGGGGACGAACCATCGGGTGCGTCCTATCCGGCGAAGCCAGTCTTACTTCTCTGACTTGCTGGCAACTGCTGCCAGGCTTGTGCCATATTTTGCAGCGCCGACAATGGCGTCTGCTGATTGGCCAAAACTGCGGGCAGTACCTTGTCCGCGGCGTTACCGACGTTGACTTGGATGTAGTTGTCCATCATGGGGTACGGCGTCATGTGATCTTTCGTGACGAAGTTCAACATCTCTTGGTTCACAGGGTTGGTCGTAGTAAGTCCCTTGATGTCCGGGATGAGGCCAGCCTTGTTAATGATGTTGCCCGCTTGCGTCGTTGTCATGAAGTCCAAGAATTTGAAGGCGTCGGTCTTGTTCTTGGAGTACTTCGTGACCGCGAAGCCGTCACCGGGGTACTCGACGACGCCCTTGATGGGCGTAATTGAGTACGGAGGTACGAAGGCTGCGACGTTCGTGCCCATGGTGCTCGTGTACTGCTGGGTGTCCCACGTGCCGTCAACCATCATGGCCGCTTTGCCCTTTTCAAACTGCTGGATATTGGCGGTGTTGGTGAGGACGTCGGAGTTCGTGTAGCCGGCCTTTTGGAGCTGTGCCCACTTCGATAGTTGTGCCACGTTGGTCGGTGAAGTCCAAGGAGTGGCGCCGTCGTAAAGGTTCTTCCAACTGGTCAACGAATGCGCACCAATCATCAAATAGCTCATGTCGTACCAGGGATAGAACTCAGTGCTGATGGCCTGTCCGCCGTTGCCGTAGACAATAGGTTGCACGCCGATGGCTTTGAGCAATTTGCAGTCCGCCAAGAGTTGAGCCCAGTCAGTTGGCACTGACGTGATTTTGGCCTTCTTGAAGAGTGACTTGTTGTAGAAACCAATGTAAAACTGTGTTTCAAGGGGCATTACGTAGGCGCCCTTGGTTGCGTCAAAGTTCGGCGCTTCCCACTGCATCCCTTCCATCTTTGCCAAGTCCGCGGCGGGCACGTTGCCCTTTAGGTTGACGAGATAACTGGCGTATTGAAGGTCGTAAATACCGGTCCACATCACGGCCAGGTCTGGTCCATTGCCCGAAACTGCGGCAGATTGGAGTAGCTGAAAGTAGTTGGTGCCCGGTTGAGCGACGATTTTGATACTGATGGTCGGGTTCAATTTCTCGAAGGCCTTTACGAGGTTCGTCGTAGCCACCGCGTTCTGTTCGGTTCCGTAGTTCTGCCACAACGTCAACGTAGTTTTGGCGCTGGCCGAAGCTGGTGCGGCGGCGTAAAACGTCCCCGCCAGCATCAAAGCGGCCGCCACAGCTCCGATTCCTCTGGTTCGTATCCGTTTCAAGGTTGTTCTCCCCTTACTATCTCGAAGTCCACGGTGAACTCCAATTCTCGTGAAGCTTTCACTTCTCAAGATCTCCCCACAACCGGCTCAACGAGTCGCGGTACTTGACCGCGTGGTTGAGCCAAAAAATCAAAGTCGCAGCCCTCAGGCGCCTGGGTGACGTGACGTCGATACAGCTCGACGTAACCGCGGGCGTTGTCACCAGACGACGACGCTTTTGACGAACGAGTCGCAAGAACGTCGTCGGGCACGACGAGTTCGAGAATGCCCTCGTCAGCGTCCACGTGAATCTCGTCGCCGTCCCTTACAAGCCCGATTAATCCACCAACGGCCGCTTCGGGTGCGACGTGCAAGAACACGGTGCCAAAACTCGTTCCACTCATTCGCGCGTCAGTGACGCGCACCATATCGACGATGCCGCGCTCCAACAAAGGTTCGGGAATGGGAATCATGCCCCACTCGGGCATGCCTGGTCCACCCACCGGACCGACACCACTCAATACGAGAACGGCGTCCTCGGGACATTCAGCGTTCGCGCCAGTGCGCGTGGCGATGTCCTCAAAATTGTCGATGACGTAGGCCGGACCACGGTGGGCGAGAAGCGCTGGCGTCGCGGCCGAACGTTTGATGAGCGCCCCGTGGGGAGCAAGGTTTCCCCAGACCACACGAAATGAACCATCGGGGTCAACCGGCGCGTCGAGAGAGTGCACGACGCCATTGGGGGCCGTCGCGCTCGACTGCGTCTCTTTGACTGAGAGTCCGTTCGCTAACAGTGCGTCACCGTTAAGTCGATCGCCAAGCGCCTTGAAGAGCGTGGGAAAACCGCCAGCGGCGTCGAGGTCCTCCATGAGAGCGCTACCCGACGGTTCAACGTCAACGAGCACTGGCGTGCTTCGAGCCACTCGATCGACGTCGCGCAGATCGAGATCGTGACCGAGTCGACGAGCCATGGCGGTGAGATGAATGACTGCGTTGGTCGATCCACCGATGGCGCTGAGCGTGGTTAAGGCGTTGACCAATGAGAACGTCGTCACTTGGTCTGACGAACTGAGTCCCTCGCGCACGAGTTCGACGATGCGTTGTCCAACGTCGCGAGCGATCTCGAGGTGTCGCGCGTCGCCAGCGGGGATTGACGTCGACCCCGGCCACGCGAGACCAAGCGCTTCGGCGATCGCACCCATTGATGACGCGGTACCCATGGTGTTGCAGGTA
>DATCBX010000017.1:0-10634 GCA_036511635.1 Acidimicrobiales bacterium
CTGAAGAGATTGTCCGACGTCTATCGACAGGTGACCTTACGTCTCTCCAACTCGTCGACACGTTCATTGATCGCGTCGCCGCGATTGACGCACCGGGAACCGAGATTGCACTGAACTCTATTGCTTCACTTAGTTCCGACGCCCGTGACGTGGCCAAAGAGCGCGACGAAGAGCGCGCGCGCGGCGAATCACGTGGTGCATTGCACGGAGTGCCGGTCTTGATAAAGGACAACATCGAAGCGGTCGGACTACCCGGTATCGCGGGTTCGACTTCATTGATTGGCCGGCCGAGTCGAGAGGCCACGTTGGTGACGCGACTTCGTGACGCGGGAGCCATCATCTTGGGCAGCACCAATCTCAGCCAGTGGGCAAATATTCGTTCTCCGCGCTCGACGAGTGGCTACTCCTCGAGCGCGGGCCTCGTCGCGAATCCCTGGGCCCTCGACCGATCGGCCGGCGGATCATCCTCGGGCTCGGGCGCGGCTCTGGCCGCCGGTTTGGCGCCACTGGCCGTAGGCACTGAGACCGACGGATCCATTGTGTGTCCGGCGTCGGTGAACGGCGTCGTGGGGCTTAAACCCACGGTGGGTCTCGTGCCGACTACGTTCGTTGTTCCCATTAGCGCTAGTCAAGACAGCCCCGGCCCAATGGGGCGAAGTGTTAATGACGTGGCGTTGCTCTTTAGTGTCCTCGCGCACAGCACGCCGCCAAAGTCGACACTTGCGCCAACGATGGTGGTAGCGAAGAACTGGCGCACGGGACACCCGCTCACGGATCAGCTCTTTGACGACGTTGTTTCGTTGCTACGCGCGAATGGCCTCTCCATTGTTGATCGAGACCTGGCCTTACCCGGTGAACAAGAGTTCAAGGACGAGGGCGAAGTTCTCTTCGCCGAACTTCTCGATGACCTCGGTGTGTATCTCGCCAATCGTCCGGGCGAAGGGGTTCGCTCACTCGCTGACGTCATTGACTTCGAAGACGAGCGTCCCCAACAAGAGTTGCGTTACTTCGGACACGAGAACTTCATTACCGCCGTCCTTTCGGGCGGGCGCAGCGGCGCGAACTACGAGGAGGCTCGAAAGAGAAATCTCACGTGGGCACTAGATACCTGTCTCACGCCAGGTCTCGAGGGCGTTGACGTCATCATCTCGCCCGCGTACGGACCAAGTTGGAAGAGCGACCTCACGGTGGGCGGGCATCCCGGACCGGCGAGTCCCGCGACAATGGCGCCGGCGATTGCTGGATGGCCCATTATGTGTCTGCCCTTTGGCGTTGTTGAGGATCTGCCCGTTGGCTTGGCAATTATTGGCCGAGCGAACAGCGAGTGGACCATCATCGAAGCCGCGCGCCAGATCGAGAAGATTCTCCTCACTGACCGTGCGTGGCCCTCGCCCCTCTGGAAGGCACCATCGAGAGGCTAAGCATCTCTGGCGCGGGGAATAACCTGACGCTTACGACGTTCACCAGGAGAAACCAATGATCCTTGATCTTTTTCGTCTCGACGGCAAGGTTGCCATTATTACGGGCTCGGGTCGTGGCATCGGTGCCGCGAGTGCGCTCGCGCTCGCGGAGTGCGGAGCCGACGTCGTGATTGCTTCACGTACGAAGAGTGACCTGGACGCAGTGGCGGAGCACGTCGCGGCGACGGGTCGACGCGCCGTGAGCGTGGTCGGGGACATGATGGACCTCGACTTTGTCCGTTCACTCGCCGCGCTGGCGCAGAGTGAATTCGGTCGTCTTGACGTTGTCGTGAATAATGCCGGAGGCGCCATTCCTCTTCCGTTTCTCGACACGACGCCGGAATATCTCGAGGAGGCCTTTCACTTCAACGTCACGACGGCGCACGCGCTCAATCTCGTCGCCGTGCCGTTGATGTTGGAACATGACGGCGGATCCATTATCAATATCTCTTCGGTGATGGGCCGCGTCGCCGGTCGCGGTTACGGAGCCTACGGCACGGTAAAGGCCGCCCTCGCGCACTACACGCGATTGACGTCAAAGGACCTCGCGCCACGTATTCGTGTCAACGCCATCGCCGCAGGATCGACCGCTACGTCGGCACTCGAGATTGTGACTACGACGCCAGAACTCAAATCAATGATGGAGGACCTCACGCCACTGCACCGCATTGCTGATCCGAGCGAGATGGCCGCCGCCGTCGTGTATCTCGCTTCACCGGCCGGAGCCTTTTTGACGGGCAAGCTACTCGAGGTCGACGGTGGTACGGATATTCCGAGCCTCGATTTCTCGTTGCCCGATCTTTAAAGACTTCACGGCGATAAGTACGGCACCACGTTCTTCACCCACGTGAAGGTCATCGGAGGGGGCGTCGACGCGGACAACTCAATGAGGTCCGTGAAAGAACTGTGTCCGTTCACGACCGCGAAACCAACACCCATCTCGCATCTCTTGCACGTCAATCCGACACCTGGGTTATAGGTTCCGTCGTAACCCAAGAGTTCGTCGCGATGTCCCCAGCACGCGGGTGCGCTCGGGGAAGTACAAGAAATATTGAAAGTAGCAGACGCTGTCCCACCCCAGCCATCGTTGTACATCCACTCGTAGTCTGATTCGATTGTCGAGAATCCCGTGCCCCACAAACTGCCCATGCCGGGAATGTGCTGCGCGTCAAGGCCAATGGGGAAAGCAGTAGACGTTGATGGATCGCTCTGACTCAGCGCAGCTTTTTGCGCCGAGGCGTTGAGCGTCGCGTTGATACCGAGATACGGAGGAAGTCCTCGAGCCGTACGCTCAAGGTCGGCCAGGACGAAGAGCTGTTCAATTGGAGTTAATGAGTACCAGTTTGTTGGCAACACCATTGGCTGGAGGTGTTCGAGTTTTCGCGCGTCGTTGACTATTTGCACCAAGTACTGCGTGCAGTCGGGGCCGTTGTTGAAGGCGAGAAAACGTGCAGTCAGAGATGACGCACAAGGATTCGCGCAACGCCACGTGTTCCCCGTACTCGTACATACCGCCGACTCGAGGTAGTTGGGGCGTGGCGTGATGTTCGCCTTGGGGTTGTGCACCGTCGCGGGACCGGCCGCGCTGAGCGGCGACGCACTCAACGTGACGAGAAGGCCGACGACGAAGAGTGCGCTGAGTCCTCGGCGCCTTCCTACGTTTTTATCCCGCGTCACAATGCATCTCAATTCCCTGTACTTCAACAGAACGCACCGCTAGGACCGCAACATACCAATTGAGTGCTCTTGGAGGTACTCAGGGGACTTCCGCCAAGTCTCGTACGGCTAAGCAGGAATCGCGCGGTCAAAATTGATGACCTCCGACTCTCGTTCATCCGCCTCTCGTCGCGGTCGGCGGGAGTAATCCTTCACCACGAACGAGTAATCCACCGGTGAACGGTCCGGGCGACGTTCTAAGGATTTCTATCTTGACGCGCTACCATGATTTGATGCGTTAAGTCCTGATTTTCTCGATTGAACATTGTCCCTCGTTCTTGGAGATTTCAGATGCCCCTTTCGCAACCTTCTCGCTCGTCGTCGATCACCCTCGCGGTGCTCTCTGCGCTCAAAGTGACCCAAGCACGCGGTGGTCGTACCGTCCTCGCGGACGTCACGTTCAAGGTAGGACCGCGCAGTTGTCTCGGCGTCATTGGACCCAACGGTGTTGGAAAGTCAACGCTGCTTCAACTGCTTTCTGGTCTTCATGTTCCAGACGGTGGCACGGTCACGACTGATCCGCCCGGCGCGTCCGTTGGTTACTTGGCCCAAGAGCACGAACGTCGCGAAGGTGAAACAGTCCGTGAAGCGTTGGCTCGGCGAACGGGCGTCACCGCGGCGGAAGTTTCCCTTATCGCAGCGGCGAGCGAGTTGACGACGAACTCTCGAGACGCAGACCGTCGCTATGAAGAAGCGCTGCATCTCTTCGACGCACTGGGCGCGAGCACCTTCGACGCTCGGATGCAGACCGTGCTGGATGAACTCGGCGTCGCGTCAGTTGCCGAGTGGGAGGTGTCGATGCTCTCAGGCGGACAAGAGGCCAAGGTCGCGCTCGCGAGTATTGAGCTCTCGCGATTTGACGTCGTGTTGCTCGACGAGCCAACGAATGACTTGGACTTTGAAGGTCTGACGCGACTTGAGTCGTGGGTTCGACGTCGTGAAGGCGCAACGGTGATCGTCTCGCACGACCGGGCGTTTCTCGAACGCACGGTGACTTCGGTGCTCGAGCTTGACGAACATCGCCACACGGCAAAAGAGTACGGAGGCGGTTGGTCGGGATACCAAGCGGAAAAGGCGAACGCACTTCGACTGGCGCGTGAGTCGTTCGAAGAGTATCGAGACCAGAAGGATCGTCTCACCAGCAGAGCCCAACGACAGCGACAGTGGGCCGTTGACGGTGTTCGCAAGGCAATCAAGAATGCTCCTGATCATGACACGGCGCAGCGCGATTTTCGCATCAACCGCACCGAGAAACAAGCGTCTAAGGTTCGCCACATTGAGAAGGCGCTCGACAATCTCGAAGTGGTGGAAAAGCCCTTCGAGGGATGGGATCTTCGATTCTCCATCGATGAGGTCAAGCGTGCTGGTGATGTGGTGGCCAGACTTCGAGGAGTGGTACTCGAGCGCGCAACATTCCGATTAGGCCCCATTGACTTAGAGATCTCCTGGGGTGAGAGGATCGCGCTGACGGGCCAAAACGGCTCGGGTAAGTCAACGCTGATTCAAGTGCTACTCGGTACGCTCGAGATTTCGAGTGGCGACCGGTGGCTCGGACCGAGCGTGGTGGTGGGTGTCTTGGGGCAAGACCGTCGTGCACTTCAAGGCGATCATGACCTAATTCGTTACGTGTGTGACCGATCCGGACTGACGCAGTCCGAGGCACGTTCGGTATTGGCAAAGTTCGGCTTAGACGCAAGTCACGTGACTCGTCCGGCGCGGTTACTCTCGCCTGGCGAACGAACTCGCGCTGAGCTCGCAATATTTCAGACGCAAGGTGTGAATTTTCTCGTGCTTGATGAACCAACAAACCATCTTGACCTTCCCGCAATTGAGCAACTCGAGGGCGCCTTGGCGAGTTTTGGAGGAACATTGTTGTTGATAACGCACGACCGGCGACTTCTCGAAGCAGTCGACGTTTCGCGTTCTATCGAGATGAACGCGGGAATGGCAGTCGACTTTCGTTAGTCGCGAGTTACCTGATCACTCACGAACTGTCGCGCTGGGGGCCCATGTATATGTGGAGACGTTGGAGATGACGACAAATCCAAGTCTGCTTAGTATGGGTCGACTTTGGTCTGAAGCCAACACGGTTAAGTATTTGTAGCCTCTCGCGACCGCCACGTGAGCTCGTTGAGCAACGAGTGCTTTGTAAATCCCTCGTCCCCGCCAGTCGGGCACTGTTCCCCCTCCCCACAGCGTTGCGAAGTCGCGTTGTGGGAGGAACTCGATTCGAGCAGACGAGATGGGCGCGCCCTCGGCCGTTACGACGAACATCTCTGATTCCAGTGGCGCGTTTTCAAGGCGGGCGAGAATTGAGCGGCGAAGTTCTTGATGGCTGTGACCGAATACCTTTTCGTGGGTTTCGATGAGGAGATCAACACCCTGTTGATCAGTCACGTGTACCAATTCTGTTCCTTCTGGCAACGCAGCTGGCACCGAAAGTGACGCGGCAGCGGCGACCATCACCGCCGACGTCGCGCTGAATGAGAATCCGGCCTCCAACAGTCGTGCGCCGAGATCTGAGGGCTGGTCATTGTCCTGAACACGCCACACAAAACTCTGGCCCCGATCACGGAAGAAGTCGATGTGCCTAGTGATGGCGTCGCTGGCATTTTCTTCGTTTAACGCTGACCACGAAATCTCCGACCAACCAAGTCCATTGTTGGCTGCCCACCTCACAAACGTGGGCGCCGCGTCGGCGGTGGCGCCGCTTCCGTCGGGGGCCGTGTTGCGTCGAACTTGAAGGTCGTACGCGTTGTGCAGTTCATCAACGCTGGGCAACGTCATGGACCGAGTCTTGCACGATGGACTGACAAGAAAAAATACGAAACCCCTTTATTCGAAAGGGGATTGACCGAGAATTTTGTAGAATAACAAGGGTGCTCGCGACCTTACTTCCCCTCGGATGGCGTCTTACCGTCATCGGCCTCGCCGGTGTCGTCGCCGGTATTTCAAACGGCATTGCCGGCGGAGGTACGTTCTTGAGCTTTCCCACGTTGGTGGCGCTCGGCATCCCGACTCTTCAGGCAAACGTCTCGTCGACGGTAGGAATTGTGCCAAGCACCTTTGGCGGTATTAGGGGATTCCGCAAAGAGTTAGCACGCCACAAGAAACTGATATTTGAACTTATTCCAACGTGCGCGTTGGGGGCGGTTGTTGGCACTGCGCTGCTCTTCATCGGTTCTGGTCAAACGTTTCGCAACGTCGTGCCTTGGTTGATCGGCGCCGCGACGTTGCTCTTTGCCTTGGCCCCTCGAATCACGAAGCGCTTATCAAAGGTTGACCTCGCCGAGAATGCCAGTCCCATCCGGCGCCGTTCGCTCTTCGTTGGCATCTTCATTGCGTCGATCTACGGCGGATACTTCGGCGCCGGACTGGGCATTGTCTTGCTCGCCGTCATGGCGCTCACGTTGCCGTTCGAGATTTATGAGCTCCAAGGTATTCGCAGCGCTCTGGGCATGCTGATCAACACGGTCGCGTCCGTGGTCTTCATTATCCGCGGCCACCTCGCGCTCGACGCGGTCTACGCCCTGTTGATCGGATCGCTGATTGGCGGTTGGCTCGGGACGCTGCTCATCAAGCGCGTGTCGCCAAAAGTTGTGCGCGCCCTCGTCATCATCGTTGGTACCGCAACGACCATTCGCTTGGCGATGGGTACGTAAGGCTGACTAACGAGTTGTCCGCGCGAGTTGTCCGCGCTTCGCTCGCCGGTGAAAGACGGTCTCACCACAGGCAATGACGAAGGCGAGCACGCCGACGGGTAGGAGCGGAGCGAATCGCGGTGCGTCGACCGCGAGGAAAGCGCCGATTGCCGCCCCCCCACTCAACGCCAAGAGGAGCAGTGCGCTTCGTCCCGACACGGGCTCTTTGCGTTTCGCGACACCAGCAAGAAGCTGCGTGAGAGTACCGGTCAAATACGTGGTGGAGAGCCCACTGATGCCAAAGCGAAGCGTCGCCGCGCTCTGGACACCTAAGGCGGCGGCGTTAATGCCGAGCATCGCGTACTCAGCAGTTCCGGTGGGCGCCGCCGAAGCAATCTCCCACCACGCCGCGAAGACGAAGAGCACCACGAGCTCCAATCCCAACGCCATAAGAATCGGACGAGGCCAGAGTTCGTCGTCCTTATGCGCGTGTCCGGCCACTCGTGCCCCCCCGAGACTTCCCACGACAAATCCAAGAAACGCGATGCCGGTGTGAAGGGCGAGAGAGACGTCACCTTTGCCCGCCGCCACGCCGAGCAACACCATGTTCCCGGTCATGACGCTCGTAAAGACTCCACCGAGACGGGTGAAACCAATGGCGTCAATGGAGCCGGTCACCAGGGTCAACAAGATAACGAGTGCGTCACGTTGACGCTCTGGCGTCCAGAACGCGCTGTCGTGAATAGTCGCCATGACGTTTATTCGTCGTTCGAACGTGCGGCCGCGCTTCCACCGAGGAACGACTCAACGAATTCGGGATTGTCTTGAAGGTCCTTTGGTGCGCCAGCGAGTACAACTCGTCCGCCACCCAACACGTACGTCCAGTCCGAAATTCGCAACGCCGCCTTCGCACGCTGCTCGACGAGCAACACGGTCGAACCATGATCAGCAAAGCCGCGGACGAACTCTTCGAGAAGTTGTGTAGCGATCATGGGCGCCAAGTTCGCCGTGGGCTCATCGAGCACCAAGACCGACGGCGACAGCATCAAGACACGTCCCATGGCGAGCATCTTGCGCTCTCCACCCGAGAGCTTGCCAGCCTTGCGCGACATCATGACTTTCAGTCTGGGGAAGAAGTCGAGTACCGCGTCGATTCGATCGGGGATCTCGTGACGACTGAGGAGGTACCCACCAATTTCAAGGTTTTCCTTTACCGAGAGCGGGGGAAAGACGTCATCAACTTGAGGAACGTACCCGACGCCAAGCTTGGCGATCTGTTCTGGAGGAAGGTTCGTGATCTCATGGTCGCCAACTTTGACGTCACCGTCGAGGACGCGAACGACGCCGACGAGCGCTTTGAGGAGCGTTGACTTGCCCGACCCGTTTGGTCCAACCACCGAAATAACCTTGCCGGGCGAAGCCTCAATGGCAATATCATTCACGATGGGCCGGCCGTCATAACCAGCGGACAGTCCCGTGGTTTTAAGGACCATTCCTGCTTTGGATAGTTCAACCGACAAGATACGCCTCCACTACTTCAGAATTCATTCGGAGTTCAGCCATCGTGCCTTGGGCGAGTACTTTGCCCTCGGCGAGGACAATGACTGGATCACAGAACTCGTCCATGATCGAAAGTTCGTGTTCCACCATCACGATGGTCATTCCGCCTTGACACAACTTTGTGAGGTGGTTGCCGATCTTTCGCGCGAGATTGGGGTGGACGCCGGCCATGGGCTCGTCGAGCAACAAGATCTTGGGTTCGGCGAGCAGTGCGCGCATGATCTCGACGAGACGTCGCTGTCCACCCGAAAGGCTTCCGGCGTACGCGTCGGCGTACTGGCTGAGTCCAAAGCCGTCCAAGATCTCGGCGGCGCGCTCGATATTTTCCCGGTCCTCTGATCCCCAGTACCGGCGACCTCGCAGCGTTCCAAAGAATGAGTCACCGGATTGCTGAGGTATGGCGCAGACGAGATTCTCCAAGACGGTCAACTTCTTGAATTCACTTGCCAGCTGGAACGTGCGAACGAGTCCCATCTGCGCGCGCTTGTAGGAAGGCACGTGCGAGATATCTTGACCTTCATAGATGATCTTGCCCGACGATGGCGACAGTGTGCCCGCGAGCATCGCCAGTGTCGTTGATTTTCCAGCTCCGTTGGGACCGATCATGCCCGTGAGACGACCTTGTTGGATCGAGATGCTCACGCCAGAGACGACCGTCACGCCGTTGAAAGTTTTGGTGAGACCCTCGGTCACGAGAATCGCGCGATGGTCATTAGCTCCCGACGTGCCCTTCAGCACACTTTGGAAATTGAACTCGTCAACAGATCCAATATTGACGGTGTTCTCATTTTCGTCGCTCGACGCGACGGACGCCGTCGCCGTTCGGCCAACAACAGTGCTGAGGATTCGACGCCTCTCAGGAAGCACGCCGTTTGGACGAAACCAGAGGAACAAGATGATCAAGAGACCAATGGACACCCACTCGAGTGCTGGTACCAATGACGGCGAGCCAAAGGGTGGCAAGAAACGAGTGATCTCTTCGAATCCAAGTGGCACGAGAAGTGCACCCAGGACCGCTCCCTTGTGGTTGCCGGCGCCACCAATGATGATGGCGGCGAAAAGAACAATGGTCTCGGCGTAGCCCCAAGCGCCAGGTGCCCACAAACTAATGAAGCCAACAAGGATCGCGCCACTCAAACCGGCGATCATTCCACCGAGAACGAGGATGCTGGTTCGCTGGCCACGTAGGTTCTTGCCCAGTGAGTCCGCGACGATGTCGTTGTCTCGCATTGCGCGAAGCGAGCGACCGTACGGTGACTCCGTTACTCGACGAACGAGGAAGTAGACGAGGATCGCGAGAACTATCGCAACACCGCCGTAGGCCAACTGGTAACCAAGACCTTGAGAGTCAAAGACGTTTTGGAGCGGCGCGGGGACGATTGAGATTCCGGCGTCACCGTTCAAGAATGGAATGTAGTTTTTCACGAGCAGATTGAGCAGAACTGCCGAGACCAACAGACCTACCGCAGCAAAGTCACCGCGGAGCCGCTTGCCAACTAGAAACACGAAAGGCAGGGCGAGAAGACCCCCGACGATGGTGGCGCCTATCCACGGAAAGGGCCATGGGAGATTCCACCCCAAGACATAGTGTTGGAACCCACCATTCGACGTTGCTGAGTTGGGCATCGACAAAATTGCTGCCGTGTACGCCCCAGCTGACTGGAAAATGATGAAGCCGAAGTTCGAGATACCCGCGACGCCGAACTCCATGTTCAACCCGAGGCAAGCCAGCGCGTCAACCGCGCCGTAGACCATGATGGTCGTTAAATAAAATATGTAGTGGCTCATTACAGCGTCTTCTCGCTTCCGAATATTCCAAATGGACGAAACGCCAGCATGCCGAGAAGCACGAGGAACGCAATGACCTCTTTATAGTCAGCGGCAATGTACGCCGCACTTACCTCTGTCGCTAGGCCAATGACCAACGCGCCCAACATCGCTCCGTAAGGTTCGCCAGGCCCACCTAAGAACATGGCAGCCAAGAGCAAAACTATGTAAAGCTGAGCGCTCGTTGCTTCGAAAACGCCGGTGTTCAGTGCGAGCACTGTTCCCGCAAGCCCGCAAAGCGCTCCAGAAATAACCCACGTCATTGAGATTATGTAACGAGTCTTTACTCCGCTGTTGCGAGCGAGGTTGGGATTTGCGGAGGTGGCGCGCATCGCCTTGCCCATGCGGGTGTACTTGAGTAACCAGTGAACCGAAATCAAGACGACTGCGCAGATGCCAAAGATGATGAGTTGAATACCACTGAGGAACA
>DATCBX010000018.1:0-4605 GCA_036511635.1 Acidimicrobiales bacterium
TGGCGGCCGTCGCGCCGCGCGTTCGTGGAACCGAGGGGCATTCAATCCGCGAACAGTTCGAACAACATTTTGGTCCTCTTGACATGGGCGAACGAAGCGGCCTCGTCGTTCCGGGCGGATCTATTGGTTACGTGCCCAGCGCGAACTTGATGGTGCGCCGTGCGGCCTTTGGCGACGGCTTTGATGAAGCGCTTCGAGTTGGAGAGGACGTTGACTTCGTGTGGCGTCTGCACGACGCGGGTTGGCTCGTTCGTTACGAAGCGGAGATTGTCGTGACGCACCCTCCTCGCGATTCGTGGCGATCGTGGTGGAGGCAGCGACAGAGCTATGGGGCATCGAGCGCTGAACTAGCTCTACGACACGGAGCGCGACTCGCACCATTGAGGGCCGATCCATGGACGCTTCTCGCCTGGACCTCGGTACTCATCGGTCAACCCTCCATTGGAGTTCGGATCATCCGCTCAGCTCGAGCACACGCGCGTGACAAGTTCTTTCTGTCAACCGACAATCCAAACGAGGTCGCAAAGCAGGTGGTGAGTCGCAACATGCTTCGCGCCGGTGGCCCACTCGCGCGAGCCACCGTCCGAACTTTTGGCATGATCTTGCTCTTGGCGTCGATTCATCCTCGACTCCGAAAACGCGCACTTATTCTCTTTGGCATTGGCACCGCATGGCGTTGGCGTCATCATCGTCTCCACATCACCGACATTCCCCTTGGCGTTGCTGATGACCTCGCCTACGGCATCGGAGTCTTTCGAGGTGCCGCCCGATTTAGGACTCTAAAGCCCCTGACACCGCGGCTTACTAAATCGTCGATGGCCCTTCGCGACGTATTGGGGATTCGCGCGACGTCGCACGACGAATCTCGGCGGACGGCCTAAAGAAATCTAGGTAAAGTCGACATTGACATCTATGATACCAGTCTGGTATCATAGAGTCATGGCTCTCACCGTACGGACTGACGACGAAATGGAGCGAGCCCTTACGGCTCTTTCGATCGCTGAAGGTGCGTCGCGACAAGAAGTAATCCGCCGGGCCGTGCTTGATCGCTACTCGCGAAGCGCCCATCTCGACAGGGTCGCGAGCGCGACCGCTGAAATGATGGACCGTTGGGGTGACGTGATCGAACTCCTCGCTAAGGCGTGAACGAACCAGAGTTTCTCTCTCTCGAAGACGCTCTTGGCATCATCGAAGTATTAGGAGCTGGCCCCATCCGTGATCTCGGTCTTCTCGATTCCGCACTCGCTCGACCACGCTCGAGTGCGTTCGGCTTTGACGCGTATGCGACTTTAGAGCTTAAAGCAGCAGCGCTTTTGCATTCACTCGTCAAAAACCATTCCCTGGTCGACGGGAACAAGCGACTCGGATGGCTGTGCACCGTAATCTTTCTACGGATCAATGACCACGTGGCAAACCTCAACACGAAGGAAACGTTTGTGTTGGTTAACGACATCGCGGCTGGCTCACTAGAACTAGTGGAGATTGCGCGCCGGCTAAAAATTATGGAGAGGTGACTCAAAACAGCCAGTCAAGTTACGAATTAGTTAGTCGGAACCCGCGCGTTGATCACCCGATTCGCCGATGAACTAGCCGAACGTGAAGTCATACGCCCGTACGCCAGGTGACGCCTTCATCACCAGCGTGCCCGTCGTCAATGACGCGGAGTGAAACAGGGTGTAGAGGCGCGGCACACCACTGACGTTGATAGTCACGGGCGCCGTACCATTGCCCGCTGACACCTTGACCGTACCTGTTCCACCCATGACGAGGTAGATGTTCTTCGCCTGATAACTAAGTTCGAGTGACGCACTCTTGCCCGCCGTGGCGTCTTGTTGATGATCGGTCCACACGCCCGAAAACGCAAAATACCCCGGCGTCAGAGATGACGGAAATTGAAACGTCGCGGCAACATCGTGAGGTGGCGTAACGGAGTTGGCGTTATAGGCGAGCCGCTCGTAGCCAACGTAGGACTCCAGGTTCGTTGCTTCGGTCGGTGTCAGGTTCGGCTCGCTCGTGCGAGGCGGCAGCTTGACAGTGGGATTCGCCGCGACGAGGAGTTTGCGAATCACGGTCTCGGAGAGGCCGTAGTGACCTTCGCCAAAGTCAACGTGGCGCACAACGCCGTTGGCGTCCACGAAGTAGTCGGCGGGCCAGTACTCATTGTTATACGCGTCCCACGTTCCGTAGTTGTTGTCAATGGCCACCGGGTAGTGAACGCCGAGCGATTCAGACGCCGACTTCACGTTGTTCACCACGTGCTCGAAGGAAAACTCGGGCGTGCTGACGCCTACGACCACCAGTCCGTACGCCTTGTACCGGTTGTACCAAGCTTCAACATGAGGAAGCGTTCTCTGACAGTTAATGCACGAGTACGTCCAAAAATCAACAAGCACCACCTTGCCTTTGAGAGCGCTGATCGACAGCGGCTGATTCTTAGGAGTATTGAACCACGCCGTGATGTCCGTGAAGTTTGGTGCCTGTCCACACGACAAGAGAACTGAAGCGCCCGCTCGACACGACGCGAGATTCCCGTCTGCACTTTCCGAGATACCTTTGAGATTCTCAAGGCCCTGTTTGATCGTGGCGGTTCCTTCGATATGAGACTGGAGCGCGCTGGTGTAACCAGGAACGTCAGTTTGTAGAGAGTTAAAGACGTTCGTACTGATCGCCACGGCCATGACAATGAGGACCCCTCCGCCAACGCGGCGAAGCATCGGTCCTCGTTCGCGTAGCGACCGTGCCCGCTCGACCAACGCGCTACCGGCAAGGGCGACGAAGAGCAGGGGAACAGACGCGCCGACGGAAAACGCGAGTGTCACCACCACGGTCATGAGACTCACGTGTTCTCTGGCGCCCAGCACGATAATCGTTGAGAGTACGGGACCGGCGCAGGGAACGAAGACGAGACCGAGCGCTAGTCCTATGACGAAGCCCCCGCTCGAGCCCACGGGTTGGTGCGAGGCGACGAATCGCGAGAAAGGTCGCTCGATCAACATCCCGAGCTGGGGCACCAATAGTCCGATGCCCACCACAATGAGTAACGCAACGCCGAAGTCGCGCAGAAATTGCTGCGGCAAATGAAAGAGCGACACAATCTCCGCGCCCGCCAAGATGAGCACGCTAAAACTGAGAATGAGACCAAGGACAATGGACAACGCTCTTCGCCAATTCGACGGCGCGGTGGTGGTGGCTCCGGCAATGAAGACGACCGGCAGTACCGGAAGCACACAGGGAGAAATTCCCGCGATGAGTCCTGCGACAATCGCGATGAGAATTAGCAACATGGAATTGCCTGCGGGCCACGAAGCGAATAGGGCGACGCGGGCTCTTCAAGAGCCACTACATGGGCTAACCCCCCAGAGTCAAAATGGTCGCAACGCTCGATTTTCTCACCATACCGGCGAGTTTTAGAAAAATCTCATCGGAAACATAAGGATTGCCTAACAAGATGACGCGACGACGTTGCCGAAATGCAATGCAACGTCTCGTCCACATCAGTTCAGCGAGCAGATCTCAGAGAGACGTCTTCACCACGTCATCTTTAACTCTCTCATTTGGCTGACCTTTGCCGGAAGTTATCAAGCTGCGCAAACTGCCGTTGACGTAATAGTTCCATCCATTGGAACACGCGTTGAAGCATTCAAACTCAGGGACCAAACCGACGTGTGTAAAGCGAATTTCAGTTTCATTGCTCTTTTTGGAAATCTCAAATGAGACGTCGGTGCCAATCCACTCGCCTGTGTTTTCAGTGAAGCTCAAACAGGCATCAACAATGTGCCACGTCACCTTTTCACCCGGAATTGACGCAGTTATCCTCTGTCTGCTGCGGTGAATGTCTTCGTAGACAAAGGTAAATTCATCACCAAGTTCACGAGTACTACCTTCAATCTCCTCTGACCACCAGCCACGAACATCGTTAATGGCAGCGAAGACTTCCTCAGGCGTCTGCTCTACCAAAAAAGTAGTAGTGAAATTTTGATCATGCATTATTCTCTCCGTCTTCGAAATTTGGGTTTGCGATTGTGTCTGGCCCAAAGACTTGTGGCGCCTCGGCGATTTCCTTAATGATGCTGAGCCGGCGATCCCACTGTTTGGAAAGGGTCTCCATCCATTTAATGGTTTCAGCGAGGGGCTCCGAGCAGACGATGAAGCGATGCTCGCGACCCTGACGTCGCCCCCGTACCAGTCCCACTTTGTCCAAAGCAGTGAGGTGCTGAACAACGGCTTGGCGACTGATCGGAAGATTACCGGCGAGCGTCGTCGCCGTTGCTTCTCCTCTAATAGAAATCCTCTCGAGGAGACTTCGTCGCGTGGGATCGGCCAGCGCGGTGAGAGCATCGGTGACGTTGCTCACTGGGAATCGACAAGTGGGATCTCTTTGTTGGCGATGACGTATTTGGCCAACTCGCCAATAACACTCGACCAACCTTGAGAGTGATTCTCGTATCCGGCGTGCGCCACGCGATCCTCGGGAATGACGAGCGTGTCAAAACCACTCTCCACCACGCGCAGCAAAGTCCCTCGAGGCGTCGACTTCAGTGTGAACTCAACCAGCGTCGAGTTCTCCTCCGTCGCGAGTTCACCGGGATACGCTGACGCCCATCG
>DATCBX010000019.1:0-4254 GCA_036511635.1 Acidimicrobiales bacterium
CAATGGTCTCATGAGAGGAACGGTGAGCGAGCCGAGAATGGGCACGCCGAGAAGCACGATGAGACCGAGTTGTATTGAGGTCGCGAGCAAAATCAAGGACACGACGATCCACGCAACGATTGCGCCCATGAAGCGCGCGAAACTGTCGAAGGATCCACCGATGCGCATCGCGTCCGCGGCGACGGTATTGACGACGTCGCCTGCTGGTATTTCGTCGGTGAGTGCGGGACCGGTCTTTGCGACGTGATGACCTATGACTTGAATGGTGCGATACGTAGCGTTCATCCAGTTCGTCACCGCGAGTTGGTGGCGTAGTGCGCCACAGACCGCTTGAACGAGCCCAAGGACTATGACGACCGCGACCCACTTAAAGAGCGAGCCAGCGTTGTGATGTTCTACGCCATGGTCAATAGCGGCACCTACTGCCGCCCACACCAGCGCCTGCGAGACCATCCACCCAATACCAAAGAGAGCATTGAGCGTGAGGAGCCAGCGTTGATGACGCGCGAGCCACACGAGGTAGCGAAAAGGTGAACCGGTCTCAGGGGCGCCCGGATCCCCGACAGGGAGTTCGCGATAGGGCAAATGCAGCACGGTTCAATCTTTCGAGAAGTTAGTTGTTCGAGTCGGTGAAGGATGATGAGTCGACCTATAAGCGGGGTTCTGTCCACCTTCCCTGAGGAAGGATGAGCGGCCATCCATCTAAGCGATCTACCTCGGGAGTGCCTCTTTTACAAGGCGTGCGGGCTGCCTCCCATGTTTGATCTTGCTCCGGGTGGGGTTTACCTAGCCACCTTGATTACTCAAGATGCTGGTGCGCTCTTACCGCACCGTTTCACCCTTACCTGTTCTTGGTTACCCAAGCCATCGGCGGTCTTTTCTCTGTGGCACTGTCCTGCACGTCACCGCGACTCACGTTTCGTGAGCACCCTGCCCTTTGGAGCCCCGACTTTCCTCACCACCTGTTACCAAGCAGTGCGGCCACCCAGTCGACTCACCATCCACTTCCAGTCTTTCACACCATTTCAATTCTGACAAGCCCCGAAGTGTTGTTACGCCGGGTTGGTAGCCTCACCACGTGGTAAGCGACTCCCAGAGCGACGAACCGGTCTTAGAGGTCGGCGAGTTCTACCAACTGCTCATCGCGCACCTCGAATCTGGCTTTGGACGACGTCGGCCCCATTGGGTTCGTGGAGAGATTGCCAAGGTCTACGAGAAAGGTCACGTGTACGTCGACCTCGTGGACGCCGGCTCAGCTTCGTCGGACACCAAACGCCCTGTCTTGAACGCCCACTGTTGGGCCACACCCTGGGCGCCCTTGAAGAGAAAACTGGCCGCCGAAGGCGTCTCGCTAAAGCCCGGGATGCTCGTGAGTTTCTACGGCTACGTCGACGTGTACGCGCCTCAGGGAAAGATTGGCTTCTCGATTACCGACATTGACGTCGAGGGACTTTTAGGTGACGTCGCGCGTCGGCGTCAAGAGCTCATTGCCCGTCTCATGAGCGAAGGGCTTCTCGAGCGCAACAAGTCAGCGACGCTCTCGCCAGTCCCACTGAGCGTAGGACTCGTTGCGAGCCCTGGCACCGAGGGGTTCTCGGACTTCACCGGGCAACTACTTTCTTCGAAGTTCAGTTTTGACGTGGTTCTCGTTAAGACGCTCGTCCAAGGTGAGCAGGCGCCAGATCAGATAGCAAAGGCCGTCGCGATACTTGACCATCACGGCGTTGACGTCATCTGTCTGGTTCGAGGTGGGGGGTCCAAGGGCGACCTCGCGAGCTTTGACGACGAACGAGTCGCGCGCGCTATCGCACGCTCAACGACGCCGGTCTTTACCGGTATTGGTCACACCGGTGACGAGTCCGTGGCTGACCTCGTCGCGCACACGAGGGCGATCACGCCCACCAAGTTGGGCGAAGAACTGGTGGCAATCGTCGCTACGTGGTACGAGTCGAACCTTCGCTACCCGGCACAACGGATTATTGCGATGACTGAAGATGTCTTGGACGAAGCCGCGGGCTATCTCGCCGAACGTCGTCGAACGATGATTTTCGCCGTGCGCGATCGACTGCGCGCCGAAGAGCGCCACCTCATCAGCACTCGAGAGCGCCTCGTCATTCAAGGTCGCCACCTCGTGGCGTCGGCGACCCAGATGCTCGCGAGCAGTCGCCAGCTCATCAGTGCCTACGATCCAGTTCGGCGACTCGCTCAGGGCTGGTCGATCGTGACCGACGAAAACGGGGCTGTCGTGAAGTCGCTGCGTGACGTCCAGGTTGGACACGACGTACACGTACTACTGAGCGATGGATTATTTGATGCACAAGTTAAAGAGAAGAAGGGGACACCGTCATGAGTGACGTGAAGGACTGGAACGACGCGGCTGGCGAACTGAACGCCATTGTTGCGTCTTTTGACGAAGGCGAGGTCTCCGTGGATGACCTCTTCGCCAAGTTGGAGAGGGCGACGACGATCATTGAAGCCCTCGAAGCCCGATTGGCCGCGACGAAAGCCAAGGTTGAAGAGTTGACGCCGCGTATTGCCCAAATTGCTGACGACGAGTGAGCGATTCGTTTTACTTCCGCCAGCTCCTCGCGGGGCGTGACTTTGCTGTCGATGACGACGTCGCTCGCTCGATGCGTAACTTCACTTACGCCCTCGGAGACCGAGAATCGGGTGAGGCGGTCCTCGTCGACCCTGCGTATCGTCCCTCGGAATTGGTGAATATCGTCGAGGCGGACGGCCTACGCGTTGTTGGAGCGATTGCCACGCACTACCACCCTGATCACGTTGGCGGAACGCTCATGGGCGAACAGCACATCGCGGGTATCGCTGAAATGCAAGTGACGTCGCGCGTCCCGGTTCACGTCCAGGCTGAAGAGGTCGAGTGGGTCAAGGCTCGCACCGGTGTTGGTGACGACGTTCTCGTTGTCCATCACGACCGCGACGTCGTGAAAATTGGCGCTTTAGAAATAACGCTGCTACTCACGCCCGGTCACACGCCCGGAAGTCAGTGCCTCATCGTCGAGGGGTGCCTGTTGAGCGGCGACACGCTCTTCATTGATGGTTGTGGACGTACCGACTTTCCCGGAGGCGACGCGCGAGAGATGTACAAGAGCTTGAGCGAACGATTGGCCGTCGTCAGTGATGAGACCGTCCTCTTCCCAGGCCACCTCTATTCGCCTGAGGCCTCCTTGACGATGGGTGACGTACGAGCTCGCAACTACGTCCTCGAGCCAAGAGGCCCCGAGCAGTGGCTTGCGATGTTTGGATCGTGAGCACACTCCTCGCGAGCGACCACGTCATCGTCGTGGGCGCCGGTTTAGCCGGATGGCGATTTGTCGAATCCCTTCGCGGCGAAGGTTTCGCGGGCGACATCACGCTCGTTGGCGACGAGTCCCACGCGCCGTACGACCGACCACCACTTTCCAAGCAGGTGATGTCGGGAAAATGGGACCCCGCCAAAGCGACGCTCGCGTCGCCCGAGCAACTGAGCGAGTCGGGCGCGACGTTGCGACTGGGGGTTCGAGCAACAAAGCTTGACGTTGCGTCAACGACGGTCCATCTTTCAGATGGTTCGAGCGTCGTTGGAACGCACGTCGTTATCGCGACGGGCTCGAGAGCTCGTCAACTCTCCTTTCCATCAACAGGCGCCTTGCCGACGCTGCGCAGTCATGACGACGCTGTTCGATTGACCACCGTGCTCGACGCACTGGCGACCGAGAGCGTGGTGGTGGTCATTGGAGGCGGCTTTGTCGGCGCAGAAGTCGCTACGTCACTAAAGACGCGAGGCCTCACTCCCGTCGTGCTCGAAGCCATGGAGCGACCGCTTATTTCGGTTGTTGGCGAGCAAGCGTCGAGTTGGCTTGGTGCACTCGGCGAGGACGCTGGTGTTGAAGTTCGCACCAACCAACAAGTCAGCGACGTGAGAACAACTGACGACGGATTTACTATTGCGCTGAGTGACGATTCGAGCATCGAGGCGCGCTTGGTCATTGCCGCCGTTGGTTCGTCGCTGGATTTAGCGTGGCTCGAGAGTTCGGGTCTCACTCTCGACAACGGCGTCGTGGTCGATCGCGACCTTCAAGCGGACCTTAGAGTTGCGGCCATTGGTGACGTCGCGCGTCATCGATGGTTGGGGACGGCAGGCGAGGAGGAGGTGCGAATCGAGCACTGGCAGGTCGCGACGGACCACGCCGCGCACCTCGCCCATTTTTGGATGACCGGTGAGCGCTCGGCGCCGATGGTGCCCTATTTCTG
>DATCBX010000020.1:0-12426 GCA_036511635.1 Acidimicrobiales bacterium
CGCAAACAGTCACCCGCCATTGTCTTTGTCGACGAGATTGACTCAATCGGTCGCAAACGCGGCGCAGGGCTCGGCGGCGGTCACGACGAGCGTGAGCAGACACTGAACCAAATGTTGAGTGAGATGGACGGCTTCGAGCCCACCGAGGGCATCGTGGTCATCGCCGCGACGAACCGCCCTGACGTGTTGGACCCCGCGCTGCTTCGACCTGGTCGTTTCGACCGCCAGATTGTCGTGCCGCTTCCCGACCTCGAAGAGCGTCTGCCAATTCTTCTCGTGCACTCCAAGGGTAAACCGCTCGACCCCTCAGTGGACATGAATCTCGTCGCGCGCGGAACCCCTGGCATGAGCGGCGCGGACTTAGCGAACCTCGTTAACGAAGCGGCTCTACACGCCGTGCGCCGTAGCTCAGAAACCATCGGTATGGAAGACTTCGAGTCTTCAAGAGACCGCGTGTTAATGGGTCAAGAGCGCAACACGATGGTCCTTCAAGACGACGAGCGCGAGCGCATTGCCTTTCACGAGAGCGGTCACGCCGTGCTTGCGTACGTGCTCGACAAGACCGATCCCCTCCACAAGATCACGATTATCCCGCGCGGTATGGCGCTTGGCGTGACGATGACGCTGCCCGAAGAAGATCGCCACATCATGGCCCGCGAGCACCTCGAAGACTCACTGTGCATGCGCATGGGTGGACGCGTCGCCGAGCTACTTGTGTACGGTGACCTCTCGACCGGCGCTGCCGACGACCTTCAGCGCAACACCGAGCTCGCGCGCCGCATGGTGCGCGAGTGGGGCATGTCCAAGGAAATCGGTCCCATGGCGTGGGGCTCGAACAGCGAAGTCTTCTTGGGCGAAGGCCTCATGCACACGCGTGACTACTCCGACCACACTTCCAAGGTGATCGACGACGAAATCGAGCGCATCCTTCGCGAACAAGAGACTCGAGCGATTGAAGTACTCACGCTCCACCGCAGGGGCCTTGAGTCACTTACGAGAGCGCTTCTCGAGCATGAAACGGTCGACGGCGCGGACGCCGCGCGCCTCATTGATGAAGCGCACGGTGAGCCCGTCCACCCTGAAGGTACCCGCACGGTGAGCGCACTAAGTGGTGTTGGTAAGACAAAGATCGCACCGAAGGAAGCGACGCCAGTGGCGGCAACCTCGCCCGCGCTTCCTCCAACGCCTACCTGGCAGCCGCCGACGCTACCTGCCGTTTAAGGGCGCCACGACGTTCACGCCTTTGGGCGCACTCGGTAGCGTCAGGCCCACGATCAACGACTGCTTGTTCGACGCAATGAGATACGTCTGATGTTGCGCCCTCGCCATCAATGGCACCAGCGTAAGCAAACTCTCCGTCGTGTTGGCGCTCAACTTTTGACTCGGTAGTTTTGACGTCGTGGTTGCGTCGTCACTCAGTGTCGAAATCGAGATCGAGATTGGTCGAGACGTTGTGTTGGTCACCGTGGCAGCGTCAAATCCCAGCCCACTGAAGTTGCGAACGAGGAATGAGCTACTTGGTTGCTCCGGTGCGCTCAGCGCGATCCATGTACCTGGCCCCGTCGCCAACGAAGAAAGAACGGGCTCATTTGCGGTCACGGTCAAATTCGCGTAGCCGGCCGCCGGAATGGCCGGGTTCGGCGTAATCGTAATCAGGTTCGTGGTAAACGGCGACACGCTGAGCGTCTGAGGGGCGACCTTGAAGTTACCAAGTCCCACTTTGATCGTCACTTGAGCTGGCGTGCCATTGGGATTAGCGACGCGAATTTGTGCCGTAGCGTGGTTCGCCGTCGTGACGTTCGAGAACCACGCATCCTTAGAGATACTCGTGACGCCTTGATTGAATGAGACCTCGCCATTGGAGTCCTGCACGCCGGTGATGACGAGCGACCCTCGAAGAACGTCGATGCCAACGCCCACGTTGGAAGTATTGACTACCTGCGTGCCCAAATCGATTTGCGTCTGGGTGTGGGCCGGAATGGACAGTCCCTGAAAGGACTGCGGAGCGGAAAAGCCCGCGGCTGAGTAGATTGTCGCGTTCAAGACGGCTGAGGTACCCGTGGGGTTATAGATACTCACGTGCGCGCTCGATCCCACCAAGGTGTCAAATCCCGTGGCGTACCAGTGTTGGACGCCGTGCGCCTGACAGGGCACTTCGGCGCGATTAGTGCCGATGATCTCCTCGCCCACCACGCCGCCGCCGCTGATCTGCACCGCGACGCCAAAGTTCTTGCCCGGGTCGAGCACGCTCGGTTGGATCGACTGCGCTTCATGCGCGGCGAGTTCAATGTTCCTCGCGTAGGTCTTGCCCGCTTCGGACACCACGTTCAAGCTCAGGCTGCGACTCTCTGACGAAGTGTTGTAGAACGTGATTCGACCCTGCGCGCCCGTGGTGCTCGCAAGCCCCGTGCAATAGAGCGCGGTCGATTCGGCCGTCAATGACTGCGTGAGACCACCTGGCAACGTCGAGGGATTCGACGAAGTACGAAGTGAGGTCAACACGCCAGTCGCCACGAGGACCACCGCGACGAAGAGCAAGAGAGGAAGTCCGCGTGCTTTACGCATCGAACGTCTCCTTCGCGGTCGAGACTCTTCGTGGCCGGCGGCCGGTAAAGAGCCACTCGAGACGGTGGATCCACCCAAAGCCCAGCCAGACGATCCCCCACATACCCATGGTGAAGAGCGCGAGGAGTCCGTTCAGTGGAAACTGGTGCAGAACGATTTTTCCCGTGGGATTGGGCGAACTCGACGCGACGCTGTAAATCGGCGTCCACGTGTTGTAGCTCGTGCGCGCGGCGGCTTTTCCATTTACTTCAAGGGCGAAGGCGCCCGCGGGTGCCAGTCCCGCGATCACCGTGGTGCCCGAAGTGAGCAAACCAGTGAAAGAAGTGGAAGAAAAGAGTGGCGTCAATTTCGTCGACCCCGTCGTCGTGCCTGCCACGATGCCGTGAAAGAGTGCGTTCGTGTAGACGTCGACCGACGACGTCTGCAAATTCAACGAAAGGTCGCTTTGATCGTCGAGCGCGGTCGTGAGCACGCCCGGCGCTCGACGCATCAGCGGGTTCTGCACACCGGCTAACTCGGGCGACGAGGAGTTCATAACGGCGATGGTCGAGATGCCCGCGGACGCGAGGAGCTGACCGAGTCGGACGGTGCGTCCGGCCATTGCGCTCTTTAGTGCTTCAATAATCACGTCACTGGTCCCTGAGTCGGGAGGAGTAAACAGCGTCGCGCCCCCGGGAAGGCCGTTCATCGATGTCGCGGCTTCGAGACCGGGCGCCACGGTCCAACCAGAGAGCGGTACCACCGAAGGATCACCGAGCCACAACACGCGGTATCCCCCGGCCGACGACGGCGCCAACGTGCTGAGTGATCCCGCCACGCTCGACGAGGGAAGATCAAAACGGCCACTGCCGAAGCTCGCCAGAAACGGCAGACTCGCGAGCAGCATCGTCGTTACCGAGAGTCCGGCCGCAACTTGGCGCCAGCCAAAGCCAACGTTTCGTAGATCGTGCTCGAGCGCACTCACGCCGAGGCCAATGAGCGTCGCGAGCATCACCGCGTAGAGCGCGAGCAGCACGTCGAGGTCCGGTGAGAACGAACCGAGCCAGTGTCGAGAAACGAGTGCGCTCAACACCAACGTCAGCGTCGCGATAACGGCCACTTTCGAGGCCACGCGTCGACGATCGTCCTTGCAAAGTATGAGCGCGAAGAACGCCGCTACCGGCAGCAGCCATCCCCACCACGACGTGCCAAAGGTCCCGTCTACGTCACGAAGCAAGAGCATGAAAGAGGGCGCCGACCAGGGGCCAGAGGGAAGTCCGAAGACTTCAAGCGCTCGACGACCGGCGAAGAAGACGTCGATCGTCATTGGCAAGAGAAAAATCGCGACGTTGAATACCAAGGCACCAAGGAAACGACCAGGACGTCGAAAGGTGTTGTCGACGTCGGGTTCGAAGAGGCGCGCAATCACGACACCGACGACAACCAGGCCAACGACCACGAGCGTGGCGGGTGCCATCGCGCTCACGAGGGCAATCAGCATGATGAGCACCATGCGTTGTCCAGCCTCAGTTGTTCGCCATCCCCGATGTCCAAACGGCAGCGGCGCGTCATAGGGGCGCACGCGAAATCCCGGCACGTCCATCAGCTCAAAAACTCGTCGAATGATGAAGGGCAACCCCGCCACTGCGACAAGTACGTCGACACGACCTTGACTGATCATGTTGAACCCAAGGGGCATCGCGGCGTAGGCGAACGCACCGATGATGCGCGCTCTATTGGACGCACGACCCCTTAAAAGTCGATAGATACCAATCGCGCCAATGGGCACCGCCAGAATGAGCGCGAGACGTGGCAGGACACCCATTCGTCCAAAGACGAACGTTCCCGCGAACGCCAGAACGCCGTAACCGGGCATGCCCGGTGTACCTGTGCCCACCCCGTTCGATGACCACGAGGCGAAGAAGTGTCGCCACGTCGACCACCACGAGTCCAGAGGCGCCAAGCGACCAATGAGTGGGAGTTGGGTGGCGACGAGATTGCGCGACCCAACGAGCCACAACACCGCGAGCAGTCCGGCGACGCCCGCCTGGGTTCGAAATGACGTCATGAAACGAGAAGGACGAGATCGTTGTTCTAAAAGTCCGCTTTCGGCGATCTCGTCGAACTCTTCTTCTTCGGAGAACGCGGCGGCAAAACCAACGCCGACGTCAACGGGTTCATCGAAAATCTCGACTTCCTCTTCGGTTGGCAAGATGCCTCGCGCTCGGTCGTAGCCTTCGCGTAGCAGCGTGACAAAGAAGTGCTTCAGGCGACTCGCCCCCCCGACCTGAAGACGGCGCAGCTCGGCGTCAGAGAGTACGCGAAGCACGCTCAGTTGTCGCCGGCGTTTACGCACACCCTTGCGTTGCTTGAGCAACCAACGCCACGATCCAACAATCGCGCCAGCCCGGTCGGTGTCACGACCCGCGAGCGCGATGCCGACTTCAACGACGTCGAGCATGACGAGCATCAATAACGTCCAGATCGTCGTACGTCGTCCCCAGCCCGTCGCCACGACGAGTAACTGGTGGCGACGCCGTAAGTCCGCACGACTCGCTCGGCGCGTCCCAATGGCCGTTACCGGACGTTCGCCCGTAGCGATGGTCTCGCGGTGGGCCACTTTGGCCAGTGGCGCGACGATGATGCGCGCTCCGGCTACTTGCGCGCGCCAGCAGAGGTCAAGATCTTCGCCGAGCAGCGTGATGAGAGGGTCAAATCCACGTAGCGTCGCAAAGAGATCCGCTCGCACCAGCGTGACTCCTCCGGGCGCGACGAACACGTCGCGCTCGAGGTCTTGTTGTCCATGGTCGATCTCGCCCAACTCCACACGATCACGAACCACACCAAAGCGGTCGCTCGTTTGGCCAGCGTGCAAGAGCACCAGAGGGTCTTCGTAGGCCACGAACTTGGGGGTCACGATGCCGGCGTTCGTACGATACGCCGCCTCAATCATGAGCTGAACGGCGTCGGGCTCGAGGCGAACGTCGTCGTGGCAGAAGAGGAAAAAGGCCGAACCCTCGACCATGAGAACGGCCTCATTGCAGGCCGCGCCAAATCCTCGGTTCTCCTCCAGGAGGCGCACGAAGGCGTTGGGGGCGACCGCGGCCACTCGTTCGGCGACAAGTTGTGCGTCCCCGTTCGCTACGACGAGAAGGCTCAATTCTTCGTAGTCCTGGGCCACCAAGGAGGCCGCTGTGGCTTCAAGGCCCGGCCCAGAACCAGTAGTAACGATGACGGCAACAACGGCCGGAGCACGAGAGTCCATCAGACCTTCAAGGCTAGTTGGCCTCGCACGGCGATTTTGACGACTACTTCGCTCAAAACCCTTCTATTACCATCATTCGTTACATTTCACGCCGTCGTAGCACGAGATCATCGATGACGTCCGCGAGTGACACGTGCAACGGAATCAGCGGCGACCAACCAGTTGCGAGGCGTAATTTCTCGAAGTTCCCCCGCGAAACCGGAACCTCAATGGGTCGAAGCAACGTCGGATCGACGACGAGGCGCACGTTTGGAGCGATCAGGCGAACAAGTTGCTCCGCAATATCGTTGATCGCGACGTCGTGACCTGAGGCAACGTTGTAGATCTCACCGGTGACGCCAAGGGTGGCGAGCAGTCGATACGCGCGCACCACGTCGCGCACGTCGCTGAAGTCGCGTCGCGTAGAGAGATCCCCAACGCGAATCTCGTCATCACCCGAAACGCTCGCGTCCAGTAGCCGAGTAACGAGCGCGGGTACGACGAAGGTGGACGCCTGACCAGGACCGAGATGATTAAAGGGGCGAGCGACGATCACACGCTGACCACGCGTCCTTAGAGCCTCGTGGGCGACGTGCTCAGCCTCAACTTTGCTCGAGGAATAAGGATTCGCGGGCGCGACGCGAAAACTCTCGCGCAGTGGCTGATCCTCTTCACGAACCACGCCGTACACCTCAGATGAACTCACCACCACCGTCGTCGAATCGGGCACCATGGAGAACGACGCATCGAGGACACGTTGGGTGCCGACGACGTTGACCCTTGTGAACTCACTGGCGTTCTGCCACGAGTCGCCTACGTGGGTCAGCGCGGCGAGGTGGTACGTAACCTCTGGACGAACTTCGTCAAAGATCGCGTGCATGCTGTCCGCGTCGGTGACGTCATGTTCGCGGTCAATACCTCGAACGTCGTCGCCGCTGTCCGTTAAGTGTGCGACGAGGTGACGCCCGACGAAGCCGTCGGCACCCGTGACCAGGACGCGCGTCAACGCGCGTCCAGCGCCTGTTGGTACGCCACCAAATGTTGATCAACGCAGTAGTCCCAGATGAAGTGTTCGGCCCGTTGACGAGCGCGCGTCGCCCACTGCCCTCGCTCACTCGGACCCGACTGCAGAGCGTCGAGCAACGATGACGCAAGCTCTTCTGGGTCCCCTGCCGTTACGAGTCGCGCACCGTTACCGGCGACTTCTTCCATAACCGTGGCTTTCGTTGTCACAACCGACGCCCCACACGCCATCGCTTCTAACACCGGAAGACCAAATCCTTCGCCTCGAGAGGGATAGGCTACCGCCTTTGATCGGCGATAGAGAGCGGGTAGCAACGCGTCCTCGACAAAGCCCAAATGCCGAATGCGAGCTTTGTAGGGATGCGCGGCGAACTGGGCTTCGAGAGAACCGTCACCCCAGCCGACTTGCCCGGCGAGCCAAAGTTCAACCTCTTCGTCGTCTCGCGCGATTTCACAAAAGGCACGCAACAAAACGTCGAGCCCCTTTCTCGGCTCCACCGTGCCCACAAAGAAAATAAAAGATGTGTCCACGCTGAGTCGGTGGGCTTCAAAGAGCGCCACGTCGTCGTCGCTCGAAGGACTAAATCCGACGAGATCGACGCCGAGTGGGGCGACGACAATCGGCGCGTGCACCGGCACGATCTCCTCAATAAGACGTGCGCTGAACTCGCTCACGCTCACTAACACCTGGGCGTGTATCGCGGAGTAGGTAATGGCGCGACGAAAGAACGCGACCTTTCTTCGCTCATGCCACTCGGGATTAGTAAAGAAGGTGAGGTCGTGAATGGTGACAACCGTTGGCGTCGTTCGTCGGTGAGGCATCGTGTAGTGCGGCGCGTGCCAGACGTCGACGCCGCGAGCAGTTCTACTGGTGCCGAGCATCAATGCCTCGTAGGCAAGACGCGCGGCGCGTGCGTTGGGCACAACGCCACTCACCAAAGCCGCCGGAGCGATATCACGCCAACGGTTGGTGTCATCACGACGCGTCACCAGCGTTGTTGTGACCTCACGCGTGGGAAGAGCCTTGGCGAGCTCGGCAATGTAGCGTCCGGCTCCGGCAATTCTTGGCGGCACCGCCGAGACGTCAAGCGCGACTCTCACGCCCAGGCCGCCAGGTGATCAAGTGCCACGTTCCTCCAGGTCAACGAGTCCACCGTCGCGCGACGGCGCTGGCGCGAGGCCTCATCAGTTCCCAATGAGAGTGCGCGAATAAGACCATTGGCAATCGCGCCGACATCGAGGGGATCAACGAGCACGACTTCGTCGTTGGCGGTCACGCTCGGCGTTGTCGCACTGGCGACGACACGTGCCCCCTCGTGCAGCGCCTCCACAGGCGGCAGTCCCCAACCCTCGGCGCGAGGTACGTAGGCCACGATCGACGCGTCACGATAAAGACCTTGGAGCATTGATCTCGCCACCATACCTAGAACCACGGCGGCGCCGACCTCTTCCTCACCCCATCCCTGAGGTCCTACGAGGACGAGAGGCCCGAGCTCAGCGTTCGCCGCGAACGCGGCCGCGTGCGCCTCAATAAGTCGCCCAAGATTCTTTCTCGGTTCTCTGGTCCCGGCGTACAAAGTAAACGGACCCACCACGCCGTGTTCTGCAAGAAACGCTCGAACCTGACCAGGCGCGTCGCAAACCGTCGCGTCACCGACGCCGAGGCGCGATTCATGAACACGCTCTTTGGCGAAGCCGTCGCCAATTAATCGCTGGGCTAGCCCCGGTGCCGTCGTGATAATTCGAACGTCGTCACGACGTTTGAGCATCTGCAGTCGGTTCTCATGAAACTTGATACCGCGTGGGGTGCTGGCACTCGGCTCGTCTCGCCAGAGCAGATCGTGCAACGCCACTGAATGCACAGCCTCTTTAGTCCCACCGGCAAACGGTCCCGCCACCGACGTCGCGTGCACGACGTCACTGAGCGCTGGTACCCCAAGAGGCCAACGAGCCCACAGGCGTGTCAGCACCTCAATGGGCGCCCACGTGATCACTTGCTTCAAAGCCATGCCCGACACGTCTTGGGTTGGTGAACCCTTGGGCGCTACACCGACAAGGTGAAGCGCGTCGTCACCCAGTGAAGTCAGTCCTCCAACAAGTCCTCGCACGTAGGTCGCGATGCCGCCGGGCTGGGGTCGATAGAACTGATCCAGAGAAATACTGACGGTTCGTGTCACGAGCTCCAGCCTCGCACGACTTCTCGATAGAGGGACGCGTACGCGCGTGCGGCCGTCGCGGGAGCGAAATCTTCGGCCCGTGATCGTCCAGCCGCCACCACAATGGCCCGACGGCTCTCACTCTCCCAGAGTTCGCTCAACGTCGGCATCACCTCTTCATCGCCTTCAGTTAGGGCCGCAGCGCCACTCAGTAGCTCACGATTGATCGCCGTCGCACGGGCGATCGTCGGTACGCCCGCCGCCAGCGCGGCAATCGCGAAAGAGGGAAAGCGTGCGCCATCGGAGATGTGCAGTACAACACGCGCCTCAGCGAGTGCACTGCGCGCTTCATGTCGCGAGCGCAACGTGACGTCGAGGCTCCTCGATCGAATGCGTTGAGCGACACCGGCACTGGTAACGGCAATCACCTCAGCGTCGTGACTCTTGGCGAAGGCCACGAGCTGCGGCGCCAATCTGAGAAAGGGTTTCACGACACCCGTGAGATTCACCACCAACGCTTTTCCGTTCATCGTTGGTTGCACCAATGGCACTGCTGGCGGCACGACAACGACACGGGAGCGATCGACGCCAAGGACGTTGAGCACTTCATGACTCGCGCTACGCGTCGACGCGACAAGAAGGGCCCCGTGACTCACGGCACGACGAAGTTGCGTAACACGTTGGCGCTCTCGCGAATCACCCAGCAATGGCCGAAGGTCGTCCACCGAAATGATCAGCGGAATCAACTTCGTTGGTGGCGTCGCGCGGCCCGCGACGTGCACCACGTCGACGACAGGTAAAAGTCGATCAAGCGATGGACCAAGACTGCGTTTCCACAGTGGCGTCCACAACTTTCGAAAGGTCAGTCGTGTCTCGTCACTCGAAGTGGCCGGCGTGCGAGTATGAAAGCGCACCAACTCACACTCGCCTGTCGCGTCGAGCGCGTTCGCGAGATCGTTCATGGAGTTGCCGAGTGATTCGAGAGATCCGTCGAGATCGAGACCGACGCGAGGGACCGATGAGCTCACGAAGCCAGAGCGAGGACTCGCATCGCGCTCGTCCATTCGGGCCAGAGTTTCACGGCCCAGGGCCCGAAGGGTTCGGTGCTCGTGGCGACCACGCCAATGCCTTCGTCGGCGTTGAGAAGCATCAGGGCTCCACTCTGGCCAAAGTGACCAAAACTGGCTGGCGGCCAGTCACCCATCCAGTGTTCTTTCTCACCGCGCACCTCGGGTCCAAGTCCCCACGGACAGGGCGTGAATCGACCAAAGCCCGGCACGATTCCGTCAAGGGCCGGCATGTAGGGCCTAATTATTTGGTCTCGCGTCTCTTTCGCAATGCCGTCGGGACGAAGCCAGGCCTCGGCCAGGGTCAACATGTCGTTCGTTGATCCGCTCACGCCCGAGGACGGGCGTCCCTCGAGTGACGTGCTCGTCATGCCCAACCCGCGAAAGACTCGATGGTCGAGCCAGCTGGCCGGCGTACCGTCGTCCATGATCGCTTGAACCACGTAGTCAACGCCGTAGTTCGAATAGACGCGCTTCGTACCTACGGGCACCAGGGGGTCTCCCTCTTCAAGTCCCAGACCACTGCTGTGTGAGAGGAGATTGGCAATATTGGCGCCTCTCGGCCCAACGATTTGGCCGTACGAGTGCATGTCCCAATCGATCTCGACGCCAAAGGCCATCGCCACGGCCATCTTGGACACCGACGCCCACGCTCGCACTTCCTCGAGGTCGCCGTGTTCGACAACGCGTTCGCAGAGTCCATCGTTGAGACGAAGGACAACGTAGGCCGGCGAGCCTGGCCACGTGGCGTCGAGGGGATTACTCACAACCCTCGATGATATCCACGCGCCCCTAAGGTTTCGGAGGTGATATCCGTTCTAAGTGGAGGCGTCGGCGCCGCTCGACTCCTGCGAGCCCTCAGCAGCGTCATTGATCCTTCAGAGATCACCGCCATCGTGAACGTCGGTGATGACCTCGTTCTGCACGGTCTCACCATTTGTCCCGATCTGGACACAATCACGTACACACTGGCCGGCCTCAACAACGATGAACTTGGTTGGGGACTCAAGGGTGAGACGTGGCGTGTCATGGAAGAGCTCGGCTCGCTCGGTGGTGAGGCCTGGTTTCGACTCGGCGATCGAGACTTGGCAACGCATCTTTATCGAAGCCAACGACTGAGCGAAGGCGCAACAAAGACTGACGTTGCCGGCGAACTCGCGCAGCGCCTCGGCGTCAGTGTTCGGCTTCTGCCTGTAACGAACGACGTCGTGGCGACAGAATTCGTGACCGAACAAGGTCGCCTCTCTTTTCAGGAGTACTTCGTTCGCCACCACCACGACGTCGTTGTCAGCGCAATCGAGGTCGTAGGCGCGAGCGCCGCGCGACCTACACCCGAGGTCTTAATGGCCCTTCGTGACGCCAAGCGAATCATCATCGCGCCCTCGAACCCGCTCATCTCCATTGACCCGATACTCCAGATTCCCGGTGTGCGCGACATTCTGATCGATCGACGTAACGACGTTGCGGCGGTTTCTCCCTTGGTTGGAGGAGCGGCGCTGAAGGGTCCCGCCGATCGACTACTTCGCGAACTCGGTTACGAGGTTTCCACGCTCGGCGTCGTCGATTTCTATGAGGGACTCGTGGGTACGTGGGTCATCGACAAGGCCGACGCCGCGCTGGCCGATCACATTCGCGCTCGCGGAGTGCGCGTAGAAGTCACGACGACGATCATGGCCGAGCGCGACAACGCGCAGCGTCTGGCCAAAGTGGTGTTGTCGTGAGTGAGTTGCGGATCGTCGCCTTAGCGTCGAGTGTTCAGGTCCAACCTAAAGACGACCTCGTGACTTTGTTATTTGACGCCCTCACTGACGCCAGTGAAGCGCTCCAACATCACGACCTGCTTATCGTGACGAGCAAAGTTGTCTCGAAGTCTGAAGGGCAGGTCATTCCCTTCGACGGCACCGAGGAGCACAAGGTCAGAATCGTCGAAAGTGAGTCCGTGAGGATTCTGCGCCGTCGCGGAACACTGCGCATCACCGAAACTCGTCACGGCTTCATCAACGCCAACGCGGGCGTCGACCTTTCGAACACTGACGACGCCACCGCGGTGTTGCTACCCAAAGACCCTGATCAATCGGCTCGACGACTACGCAGCGAAATCGGACGACGCACCGATATCGACGTAGCGATTCTTATTACCGACACCTTTGGCCGAGTATGGCGACAAGGTGTCACCGACGTGGCACTCGGATCCGCTGGTCTCAAGCCTCTGCTGGATCTGCGTGGCACGAATGACGCGAACGGCCGACTGCTTGAGGCGACTGAGGTCGCCATCGCCGACGAGATCGCGGGCGCGGCGAATTTAGTTCTGCACAAAGCCGCGGGGACGCCTTTCGCGTTGATTCGCGGTCTTGACGAGTCGTTCTTTGGAACTGGATCGATCCAAGAGAAC
>DATCBX010000021.1:0-2100 GCA_036511635.1 Acidimicrobiales bacterium
CCGACGAAGCGCGGACTCGGCGACTACTGCTTTGTTATTGAGTTCGAGGGCCACGTCGCCGACGACGTGGTGGCCGACTGCCTCACCGATTTACAAGCGCACATGACGCGCGTGAAGTTCCTTGGGTCGTACCCCGTAACGGGCGATGGCGCCAGTGATCGACGCGACGAGGTTGTCGAAGCTCGACGCTCAGCGGCCTCGTGGATCGACGCCATTCGCGCTCGCGTTCGCCCCTCGTAATTCGCCGCGCGTCAACGTAGGATGGCCCACGCTGAGCGGGATTGATGTTTCTCGTGTCTCGCTCTCGAGTGGAGGAGAGCCGATGACGTACGACTTTGAAGTATCGGGCCAACTACCTGCGACGCCCCAGGAGATCTACGAAGCGTGGCTGTCGAGTGAAGCGCACAGCGCGATGACCGGCGGTCTCGCGCACGTCGACCCAGCGCTCGGGGGAGAGTTTGACGCGTGGGACGGCTACATCCACGGCAAGAATCTCGTGCTCGAGCCCTTCACGCGCATTGTCCAGTCGTGGCGTTCGGCGCAGTTCACCGACGATCACGAGGACTCGACGATTGAGGTTCTCTTCGAGGAGAACAACGACGGCACGTTACTGACCGTTCGTCACTCGAACGTCCCTGACGATCAGTTGGGCTATGAAAACGGGGGCTGGGATCAGAGCTATCTCACGCCGATGCGGAGCTATTTCAATTCGCAGTAGGTTTACTCTTTCGTTCGTTGCGAACGATTATCCAGACAGGGGCTTCTCATCACTACGTCGTCGGAATTAGCGGGCAAGAGTGCGGTCATCACCGGAGCGTCTAGTGGCATCGGTCGAGCGATCGCCGAACGACTCGGCGCCGAGGGGGCCTTTGTCGTGTTGTCGGGTCGCGACGAGTCAGCCATGCAAGAGAGTGCGACACGAATCAAAGCGAGCGGTGGGGACGCAGAGATCGTGGTCTCGGACGTGCGCGACGGCGTGACCATGCAGAAACTCGTCAACGTTGCGGTGAGCGCGAAGGGTCAGCTCGACATCTTCGTGAACAACGCCGGCGTCTCGTTCTTAAGTCCAATACTTGATACCGACGTCGAGAGTTGGCGACTGATGTTAGAAACCAACGTGCTGGCGTTGTTGGTGGGTTGTCAAGTGGCCGTTCGCTCGATGAGAACGACGGGCACGCGCGGTCATATCGTCAATATTTCGTCGGTCGCGGCACGAAATCCAGAGTCAGGTGTTTACGGCGCGACGAAGCACGCGGTCAACGTCATTTCGAACTCGCTTCGCCAAGAACTCCTCGACGATCCGATTCAAGTGACAACGATCATGCCGGGACTCGTGGCGACGAATATTGGTCGCAACGTCGACGTCAAGGTACTCGAGGGACTCGTCGCCATGTCGGGCATTGAGTACGAGGTGCAAGCCGGTGAGCGACTGCCTGACGAGATCTTGGAAAAGGCGCAAGTGGTACTGAATGAGATCATGATCAAACCCAGTGAGATTGCTGACGCTGTTTTCTACGCGCTCAGTCAGCCGGCGAGTGTGCAGGTCTCAGAGATCGTCGTTCGTCCGAACAAAGACTTCGACCTCTAGTCCGTTCGGTGCTTGGCGGAGGGAGTGGGATTTGAACCCACGGTGAGCAAGCCCACGCCGGTTTTCAAGACCGGTACATTCGTCCGCTCTGTCATCCCTCCGTGGACAATCTTACTTGAGCGGCTCAGGTGCCTTTTTTGTGCAAGCGGTGACGTTGGGCGACGTCGAGGACGACTTTACGCAAACGAACCGATTTTGGCGTGACTTCGACGGCCTCGTCGTCCGCGATGAACTCCAGAGCCTGTTCGAGCGAGAAGATCGTCGGTGGCGCGATGCGTTCGGTGTTGTCACTACCCGAGGCGCGCATGTTGGTGAGTTTCTTTTCCTTGGTGGGATTGACGTTCATCTCATCAGAGCGGGCGTTCTCGCCAACGATCATGCCTTCGTAGACCTCGACACCAGGACCAACGAAGAGCACGCCGCGCTGTTCGAGATCGAGCAGCGCGTTCGCGGTCGTGTCGCCGCGGCGGTCCGCGACGAGGGTGCCCTTTTGGCGAAGACGAATATCACCC
>DATCBX010000022.1:0-3089 GCA_036511635.1 Acidimicrobiales bacterium
GTGGCCCAGATGCGCCGCGTCATAGGGCGTAATCCCACAACTGTAAAGAGTCGCCACGGGTCCCACTTCAAGCGGAAAGACGCCGCGACGTGCACTGTCGTACAGCTGCATCAGTGCTGGAATCCGGCGAGCTTCACGTAACTGTGGACCTTGTGGCGAATATTGATCGAGATGCACACCGCGGTGAACGCCTCGACGGCGCTGGCGAGCGACATCGAACCCGTGGTGACGCCACGAAGTCCCGGCATCGAACTCACTATCGCTGCTACTTCGTCACTGGCTTTCGCGTTATCAGAGAAGACCACCACGTCCGCGTCGAGTCCACTGTCCAGATCCTCCATCAGGCTCGCGGGCAAATGATGAAAAGCTCCGACAACCGTGCTCTCGGGCAGTGCAAAGGCCAGCTGAGCCGCCATTGAACCGCGTGAGGGGTACATCGGCAAGAGTTCCTTACCCTCGCGCGCCAACGCGTTCACCATTGAGATGACGATCTTGTTTGCCAGTTGTACTTTCAGTTCCTTTGCGGTTGTTACCGCTGAATCCCACGGCGTCGCGACGACTATTAAGTCGCACCCGGCAGCTACCTCATTCGTGGCGCCGCTCACCGAGCCAGTACCGCGCGGTAACAACGTCGCGGCCGTATCTGTCGCGCGTGCGCCATCGCGAGAACCAAGTACCACGTCGTAGCCCGCGCTGGCGAGACGAATCGCTACGCCTCGTCCTGCGGGCCCGGTGCCGCCAAGAATGCCCACTGTTGTCATCGTCTTCGTCCTCATGTTCGCAATACCTAGAACTACGCTAACAACATGGCACTGCTGAACGATCACCGTATTTTGGTTACTGGCGTACTGACCGACGACTCACTCGCCTTTGGAATAGCCAAACGGGCCCTCGAGGAAGGGGCCACGATTGCTCTGTCAGGCTTTGGTCGAGGAACGTCGATTACCCGGCGCACCGCGCGAAAGTTGGGCGACGTCGGCGAGATCATCGAACTCGACGTGATGGACCCCGCCCAGGTCGCGAGCGCCGCTAAAGAGGTCGAATCGCGATTTGGGCGTCTTGACGGACTGGTGCACGCCATTGGCTACGCCCCACCAACTTGCCTTGGCAGTGGCATGTTCACTGCCCCCTTTGAGGACGTCGCGACAGCCATGCACGCCTCCACCTACTCACTCGCCGCCCTGGTGGGAGGACTTCGTCCACTACTCCAAAAGAGCACGGCGGTCGGCGGCGCGTCGGTAATCGCGCTGGACTTTGACGGCACACGGGCCTATCCGATGTACGACTGGATGGGCGTAATGAAGGCCGCGCTCGAATCGCTTGGTCGCTACCTCGCGCGCGAAGTGGGCACGGACAAGATTCGCGTCAACATGCTCGCCGCCGGGCCTATTCGCACTGTGGCCGCTAAATCTATTCCAGGGTTCTCGCTCTTTGAGGACACTTGGGGCGAACGCGCGCCACTCGGCTGGGACGTGCACGACGCGAGTGCCGTCGCCGACACCGCGATCGCGATGCTGTCGCCGTTACTGCGTGGTACGACCGCCTCGGTCATCCACGTTGACGGCGGTGCTCACGCAATGGGCTAGTCCTCTTGACCCCGGAACTGAGTCTCGTAAAGGTCTCGATAGAGTCCCTCGCGCGCGTGCAGTTCCTTGTGCGTCCCGCGTTCGACAATTCGTCCGCCGTCGACGACAAGGATTTGATCAGCGTTGCGAATGGTCGATAGTCGGTGCGCGATCACTAATGACGTGCGTTGCTTCATCGTCTCATCCAGCGCGCGCTGAACCGCGGCTTCGCTCTCGGCGTCGAGGTGGGCCGTTGCCTCATCCAACACGACAAGATGCGGCGACTTAAGCAGTAGTCGCGCCAGCGCCACGCGCTGCTTTTCCCCACCCGAGAGTCGGTAACCGCGCTCTCCGACAACGGTCGCGAGACCCAGTGGCAATGAGGCGACGAGATCGGCAATCTGCGCCGACGCAAGAGCGCTCGCTATCTCTTGGTCGGTCGCGTCAGGTTTGGCGAATATCAAGTTCGCGCGAAGTGTGTCATGAAAAAGGTGCGAGTCTTGGGTCACGACACCAACCGTCGCGTTCAGCGACGCCGTTGACGCTTCGCGAAGATCGACACCATTAATCGTCACTGAACCCGCGTCAACGTCGTACAGCCGTGAGACGAGCATGGAAATTGTTGTCTTGCCCGAGCCGCTGGGTCCCACGAGCGCGGTCATTGTGCCGGGTTCGACGACGAAGTTGATGTCAAAGAGGACGGGCGTACGCGGCGTGTCATCGAGGCGAGCCACTGCTTCGAGCGACGCCAGCGATACTTCTTCAGCGCCCGGGTACGAGAAGTCCACGTGATCAAACTGCAACTTCGCTGGACGATTGGGAATCGCGACGGCGTTAGGGCTTTCTTTAATCATTGGCTGCAGGTCCAGCACCTCAAAGAGCCGCTCGAAACTCACCATCGCCGACATGTAGTCAATATTGAGATTGGATAGTTGGGTCAACGGTCCATAGAGGCGCGCCAGATACGCCGTTAACGCGACCACCGTACCGACTTGAATGACGCCGCGCGCCGCCTCGACGCCGCCGAAGCCGTAAGCAAAGGCCGTTGCCAGCGATGCCGTCAACGTCAACGAGATGAAGAAGTAGCGCTGGTACGTGGCCTGACGGATACCGATATCGCGAACCTGTGCCGCACGATTCTCGAACGCTTCGCGTTCTTCCTTGGGTCGCCCAAAGAGCTTTACGAGCATGGCGCCGGACACGTTGAAGCGCTCGGTCATGACCATGTTCATTTCAGCGTTCAGTTCCATACCTCGCTGAAAGAGGGTGCCCAATTTGCGTCCAACTCGACGAGCCGGGAAAAGAAACACGGGCACCAGTATCAAGGCCACCAGTGTGATCTGCCAACTAAGGAAGAACATGACCACGAGAATGATGCCCACCAGAATGACGTTGCCCACGACATTGGAAAAGAGGTCGGTGAATGCCTGTTGCGCACCGATCACGTCGTTGTTAAGTCGACTGATCAGTGCGCCAGTTTGAGTTCTTGAGAAGAACGCTATTGGCATCTGTTGAATGTGTTCG
>DATCBX010000023.1:0-7817 GCA_036511635.1 Acidimicrobiales bacterium
CAGCGACGCCACCCGAGATTGAACTCTTCGCCGACGACGACGCAACGATGTTCTATACATCTGGCACTACGGGACGGCCAAAGGGCGCTCTCGGCACTCATCGCAACGCCAATACGAATATCATGAACCTTTTCTTTCGAGGACAGGTCAATGCCCTTCGAACCGTGAATGAATCAACACGCGACGCCAAACCCGTGGCTCAAAACTCCAATCTCTTGAACGTTCCGTTGTTTCACGCGACGGGATGTCTGGCGGTCATGACGACGAGCACGATTGCCGGCGCCAAAATCGTCTTGATGCACCACTTCGACGCAACGAAGGCTCTTCGACTTATTGAATCCGAGCAGATCACCGCTATCGGTGGCGTACCCACCATCGCGATGCAAATTATCGATCACCCCGACTTTGAAAAGTTCGACACTTCGAGCGTGACGACAATTTCCTACGGAGGCGCACCCGCACCGCCGGAACTCGTGAAGCGCATCAAGACCCACTTCCCCGTCGGACAACCCGGCAACGGATACGGTCTCACCGAAACGTCAGCGGGCGTCTGTTTTAATGCTGGTCCCGACTACGTTGCCAAGCCCAGTAGCTGTGGAATGGTAGTGCCGGTCTGTGAAGTGGCGATTGTTCCTGAGGATTTTGAAGGCGATGAACCTGCAGTCGATCGCCCTCGCGGTTCAGAGGTAGTGGGCGAACTTTGGGTCAAGGGACCCAACGTTGTTCGTGGTTACTGGAACAAACCCGAGGCAACTGCCAAGGCCTTCACGAAGGGCTGGATGCACACTGGCGACGTTGCGCGAATCGACGACGAAGGCTTCGTCTACATCGTTGACCGCGCGAAGGACATGATTATTCGCGGGGGCGAAAACATCTACTCGGTCATCGTCGAAGCCGCAATCTTCGAACACCCGGACGTTGCTGACTGTGCGGTCGTAGGGTTGCCCCACCCCACTATGAGTGAAGAGGTCGCGGCCGTCATAGTGCTTCGACCCGGTCGCGTTATCGAAGCCGAAGAGATATCACGCCACGTCGCGGCCCGTCTGGCCAAATTTGAAGTACCGACGAAGATCTTCTTTCTCTCAACTCCCCTACCTCGAAACCCTCAGGGCAAGGTCCTAAAGAGAGAACTCCGCGACTCGTTGGTGCACGGGACCAACGCGTAGCCGGAACGTTTCAACAGGGATAGTTCGGAAAGCCTCAGAAACGAAGACTCAAAAAGCGGCCATCCGAAGATGGCCGCTTTTTGAGTAGAGCGTGACTTATTTGTTTGGCTGTGGCGTGAAACGAAGGTAGTCCTTCACTTTGCGAAAGCCCTTGGGGAACTTCTCCTTAGCGTCCTCGTCACTCACTGCTGGAGAAATGATGACGTCATCGCCGTCTTTCCAGTCCAGTGGCGTTGACACGGGGAACTTTGCTGAGAGTTGCAGTGAGTCCAGCACTCGCAGAATCTCATCGACGTTGCGTCCCGTTGACGCCGGGTACGTCAAGGTCAGTTTGACCTTCTTGTCCGGCGCGATGATGAAGACGCTCCGCACGGTCAACGTGTCATTCGCGTTGGGGTGAATCATGTCGTAAAGATCAGCGACTTTGTGCTCTTCGTCACCGATAATCGGGAAGTTCAATTCAGTACCCTGAACTTCGCTGATGTCGCTCTTCCAGCGATTGTGGGATTCGACACTGTCAACCGACACGGCGATCAACTTGGTGTTGCGCTTGTCGAATTCGCCCTTGCGCGCGGCAAAACCACCGAGTTCGGTGGTGCACACTGGAGTGAAATCCTTTGGGTGCGAAAATAAGACGCCCCAGCTGTCACCGAGCCACTGGTAGAAGTCCACGTGACCTTCGGTGGTCTCGGCGGAAAAGTCGGGGGCTGCGTCGCCCAAGCGAATTGCCATGAAATGCTCCTTGTATGCGAAGTGTCAGTCGCTCGACTGCACGGGGATACCTTAGCGGGGGTCTTTGAATTCTCGCAAATACCTAGTGGAGTTGTAGGTAATAGGTCACGTGGCCATCGCGCGCCCTGTGAAACTAGGGAGATGAGTTCAAACCCAACGAACGTTGTCGCCGCCTTCGACCTCGACGGCACGCTCAGTGAGAGCGGCAGTGTCTTTAAATGGCTGCGCTTTCTGCGTGGCACGAGGGCGACGTATTTTGCGGCGCTGACCCTCTTCTGGCCGCTCGTGGTGGGCGCCGTTCGAAGTGGACACTGGGCCGACGAGGCCAAAGAGCGGCTCTTTCAACGTCTTTTGACAGGTCTCGACGCTTCCGACGTCAAAGATAAGTCACGAATCTTCGCCTTCGCTCACTTCGAACAACACGCGCGAGCCACGATTATTGGACGTTTGCAGTGGCACCTTCGCCAAGGTCACGACGTCGTTATCGTTTCCGCGTCGCCACAGATCTACGTCGACGTCGTGGCAGAAGAACTGAACGCTGCCTCTGGTCTCGGAACTCGACTATCGGTCGATGCCCGTAACCAACTCACTGGCAGCTACCTCGGCAAGAACTGTCGAGGTAAGGAAAAGATGCGTCGGTTGAATGAGTGGATTGAAGAACGGCACCCCGGCAAAGAGTTAACGATCTACGCCTACGGCAACTCTCGGGGTGACCGGCGACTGTTGCGTGGGGCAACGTACCCCTACGACGTCGGAAAACTTGGTCCGTTTGGCGCACTGCGCCACTTTCCTCGCCTGAAGAGCGAGGAAACGACGTCGATAACTACTGCTGACGAATAGAGGCACCGAGTTCGACGATGCCACCTTCGCGTCCGTCGTAGGTCACCTGAATCGAAGCGGCTTGTTCGCTCCACGCGATCACCGTGTGGCCGCGATGATCAACGATGCCCACGTTGAGGTCGTACACGCCGTCGAGCAGTGGAATCTGTGGCAAATCAATGCTGATGACGTTATGACCGGGTAGCAAGTTGACCGGTGAACCTTGTGCGTCGCTACGACTCACCAGTAGCCCGCCCCTCGTGAAAAGTTCCATCACGAAGTTTCCGCTGTAGGCGGTTTGCGAACTGATCGTGACGTCAAGGTGCAGTCCCGCGCCGCTCTTAATCTCAAATGAGCCCGACGGCGTGGAGACGGAATCAATGTTGATCGTCTCTTGAAGCCGAGCGCTGTCGTGTTCGATGGCATCTTCCATCAGATGCTCACGAAAGATCCGGAGCGACTCTTGGGTGGGGCCATCAGCGATCATGTCGCCACTATCGAGCACTATTGCGCGGTCACACAACGCACGAACTTGATCAGCGTTGTGCGTCACCAGCAAAATAGTGCGGCCTTCGTCCTTGAAGTTTTGAATCCGATCGACGCACTTGGCCTGGAAACGCTCGTCACCCACCGCGAGAACTTCGTCGACGACCAAAATGTCGGGATCGACGTTCACCGCCACTGCGAAAGCCAATCGTACGTACATCCCGCTGGAGTAAAACTTCACCTGGGTATCGATGAAATGTTCGATCTCGCTGAAGGCGACGATGTCATCGAATATGCCATCCACCATCTTTCGCGAAAATCCCAACATCGAGCCGTAGAGATAGACGTTGTCTCGTCCCGACAGTTCGGTCTGGAAGCCGGCGCCAAGTTCCAACAACGCCGCGAGACTGCCGCGAAGCCGAATCTCTCCCGCCGTTGGCTTCAACACGCCACAGATGGTTTTCAGCAGTGTCGATTTGCCAGAACCGTTATGACCCACGATGCCCAACGCCTCGCCTTGACCAACAGTGAAGTTGATGTCCTTGAGAGCGTGAAAGACCTCGGTCGTACCAGTACGAGGATGCAACAGACGCTCTTTGAGGGACTGATTGCGTTCGTGATGAATCTTGAACTGTTTCGAGACGCCCTGGACGTCGATCACCGTCGTCATTAGAGTTCCGACTCAAAGTTTCCCTCGAGGCGACCAAAGATTGTCTCGGCGATGAGAAAAAGCAGAATCGTCAAGACGAAAAGTAAGAGATTGAGGTACAAAAACATGCTGAACGACCAGGTCGGCAGGATATTCAAGAGCGCGCCCGTGACCGAAGAGTGAACCACGGTGCTGACGTAGAAGACGCGTTGCATGGTTAAGACAATCAGCGTCACCGGATTCAAGAAGTACAAAGCGTTCAGGCCATGGGCGTGCAGGTGCGGGGCGATGGAGTTCTCGTAGGAATAGACGATGGGTGTCATCCAGAACCACAGTTGTAAAAGTACTTCCATGAGGTGCTTCATATCACGGAGGTAGACGTTGATCGCGGAGAGAACGACGGCGAGAGCCGAGGTCAAAAGGTAGAGCGAGGCAAAGGAAATGGGCAGAATCAAGATAAAGCGCCAGGCCGGAGCGTGACCGAGCGCGGCCACGAAGACGACGAGAACGGCCAACTGAATTACGAAGTAAGCGGCCGAAGCGCCCACGTTAGAAAGGGCCAGGATTTCACGTGGGAACGACACCTTCTTCACCAACGCCGCGCGGTCGACGATGACCCCTGTCGCGGCGTTAATGGAGTTTTGAAACATATTCCATACAACGAGCCCCGAGAAGAGATAGATCACGAAGTTGGGAATACCGTTCTTCAAGAACACGGCAAAGACAAGGAAGTAGACACCGAGAGTGAACGCCGGTGAGATCATCGACCAAAAGAGTCCTAAGGCCGAGTTCTTGTACTTAATACGAATGTCGGAAGAGATGAGGCCAACGAGGAGCTCTCGACGAGACCAGAGATTCTTTAGCCGCGTTGGAAGATTGAGTCGCGCGCTGACGACACGAACTGGCGTGTTCTCAAGCGAATGATGGCGTGGCCCCGCCGCGGGGGCATCGCTCACTAGGCCCCTTGGCGAATTGCCGAACGTTCAATGACGGCGTCAATGAAGCCGTACTCCAACGCCTCTTGCGCGGTGAACCAACGATCACGGTCCGAGTCGGTCTCAATTCGTTCGATTGGCTGACCGGTGTGAAAGGCGGTGCGCTCCGCGAGCGTCTTCTTCATGTAGATGATCTGCTCCGCCTGAATAGCAATGTCGGAAGCTTGTCCCTGCATGCCGCCCATCGAAGGTTGGTGCATCAAGATACGACTGTACGGTAGTGAAAACCGCTTACCCTTGGCGCCTGCGCACAACAAGAACTGACCCATCGACGCGGCCATGCCAATGCAGATCGTGCGAACGTCACAGTTGACGTACTGCATCGTGTCGTAAATCGCCATCCCGTCCGTGACCGACCCACCGGGTGAGTTGATATAGATGCTGATGTCCTTGTCGCGATCTTCCGCCTCGAGAAGAAGTAACTCCGCACAAATTCTGTTGGCCGTCTCTTGGTCCACTTGGGAGCCTAGAAAGACGATTCGCTCGCGCAACAAGCGTTGATTGAGATCGTTAGCGCCAAATCCGTCGGACATTGCTGATGTAATCATTCGAACAATCTACCGTGTGACGCGTGAAAAGCCTGCTCTAACGGCATAGAGTGGTGTCTCTCGCGGGCGTGGCGGAATTGGCAGACGCGCTGGTTTTAGGTACCAGTTCTTAGGAGTGTGGGTTCGAGTCCCTCCGCCCGCACCAAAATCTGTGTCACCAATGGCGCGATGTCTGCTAACATAGAAAACGCTGTTTCATCGCACATCGCGATAGAGACCGATTCGACTATTTCTGCGAGTTGGGCTCATCTCAACTCGTAGGAGTTTCTATGTCTTTGTCCTTTGCCGACCTCGGCGTGCCCGCCCACCTCGTGGAGCGATTGAGCTCGCGCGGCATCACCGAAGCCTTCCCCATCCAAGAGGCCTCCATTCCTGACGCCCTCAAAGGACGCGACGTGGTGGGTAAAGCCATCACCGGCTCGGGCAAGACCCTTGCCTTCGCTCTTCCTCTAATGGCCCGTCTCGGTAAGGCCCGCCCGCGCCAGCCCCTCGCCCTCGTCCTCGTTCCCACGCGTGAACTTGCCGCGCAGGTACAAAAAGAAATCGCCAACCTCACTGACGACCGTGGTCGACGAGTGATCTGCATCTACGGTGGCACCTCGTACAACATCGCTCGCAAGGCACTGAACTTCGGCGTCGACGTCGTTGTTGCCTGCCCCGGCCGCCTCGAAGACATGCTCGAGCAGCGCGCCCTTGACCTCAGTTCGGTTACCACCGTCGTCGTCGACGAAGCCGACCGCATGGCCGACATGGGCTTCTTGCCCGCCGTTCGTCGCATTGTGGCCTCGACGTCTCCAGAGCGTCACGTCATGCTGTTCTCAGCAACTATGGGACCAGACGTCTCATCACTCGTTCGTGAGTTCACCCGCGACGCAGCGATTCACGACGTGGTGGGCGACGAAGCACCTAGCGACGTTGACCACTACTTCTGGAAGGTCCCCCGCGATCGTCGTCCCGAAATTACGGCCGACATCATCGAAACCTACGAACGAGCAATCATCTTCACGCGGACGAAGCACGGCGCTGACCGCCTTGCTCGCCAGCTCGGCGAGCGCGGAATCTCTGCCGTTCCCCTTCATGGTGACCGCTCACAAGCTCAGCGCGAGCGCGCACTGCGTAGCGTAAAGAGCGGCCAGATCAAGGTTCTCGTCGCCACCGACGTCGCCGCTCGTGGTATTCACATTGATCTGCTCCCGGTCGTCGTTCACTACGATCCACCTGCCCAGGCCACTGACTACCTCCACCGCTCAGGACGCACGGGACGAGCCGGCGCGACCGGTGCCGTCATTTCACTCGTGGGTGAGGACGTTGTTGGTCAGGTCAAGCGCCTCCAGCGCGCGCTCGGAATCAACCCCTCGATTGAGGGGCCCGAAACTGCGCCAGCAATTCGCCTCGGCGCTGTTGATGACGTCGTAGCCGCCGAGCGTCTCGACGAGCGTGGCCCCAAGCGTCGTCCTGAGTCTTCTTCACCTCGTGAGCGCGGACCGCGAAACTTTGAGCGTCGTGAGCCCAGAGAGCGCACTGCTACCAGTCGTCACGAAAACCGTTCCAACGATGGCGATTCGCGTCCCACCCGAGGCTTCGAGCGTCGTGAAAGCCAGCCAGCGCGCAGCGAAAGTGCGGGGCGCGGCTTTGAACGTCGTGAGCGCGCACCTCGTGATGAGAGCGCCGGACGTGGATTCGAGCGTCGTGAGCGCGCACCTCGTGACGAGAGCGCCGGACGTGGTTTCGAGCGTCGTGAATCGACTCCTCAGCGCTTCGAAAGCGCGGGTCACGGTCGTGGCAGCGAGGGCGTCGTAGCATTCTTCAACGACTCCAAGGGCTTCGGCTTCGCGAGCGACGACAAGGGCGACGACCTCTTTATTCACTTCTCGAGCATCGTGGGAGACGGCTTTAAGTCTCTCAGCCAAGGTCAAAAGATCACCTTCGAAGAAGCACAGGGTCCCAAGGGCCGCGAAGCTAAAAACGTTCGCGTCGTCAGCGCCGGACGTTCGCGTCGCTAGTAACGTTGTCCTTCATGTCTGAGAAGCCCTTAGTAGAACCACACCTCGGCCCCGCGCCGGAGAATCTCCTCATTGAAGAGATCACTCTGGGCGAGGGCGAAGAGGCCAAATCCGGCCAGACGGCCGTCGTTCACTACGTGGGCGTGGGCGTGTCGAGTGGCGAAGAGTTCGACTCTTCGTGGAATCGCGGCGATCCCTTCGACTTTCCTCTCGGTGCCGGTTACGTCATCAAGGGATGGGACCAAGGCGTGGTCGGCATGCGTGTTGGCGGACGTCGTCGTTTGGTGATTCCCGCCAACCTTGGCTACGGCGATCGTGGCGCGGGCGGCGTTATCGCGCCCAACGAGACGTTAATTTTCGTCGTCGACTTGCTCGAACTGCGTTAGCTCATTGGTGCGCGAAGCTCGTCAACGGCGAGC
>DATCBX010000024.1:0-10417 GCA_036511635.1 Acidimicrobiales bacterium
GATGCGTCAGTGGAAGGGAACGATCGTCGCGGTAAGTCACGAACGGGGATTTGTCGAAGCACTTGAGCCCACCCACGCCGTGTTGCTGCCCGAGGAGTACTTCGACCTGTGGGATGAGGAGTACATGGACCTCGTCGAACAGCGCTAGATCGCGACCGCTTCGGGGTTGTTAGTAAAGGTGACGCTCCGAAACCCAGTTGGTCAGTTGGTGACGATTCGAGAGTTGAAGTTTTCGCAGTACCGACGAGACGTGGCTCTCGACGGTTTTCGACGAGATGGTGAGTTCACTTCCGATATCTCGGTATGAGTAGCCTCGAGCGATTAGTCGAAGAACCTGACGTTCTCGTGGCGTCAATTGATCGAGTTCGGGATCGACGTCGCCGGCTTCAAGAATCTTTCCCTCGAGCGAGAACGCGTCGAGGACAAAGCCAGCAAGACGGGGTGAAAAGACGGCGTCACCGGCCGCGACGCGGTAAATGGCGTCAAGGAGATCAGGTCCAGAGATGTTCTTCGTTACGTAGCCACGTGCACCCGCTCGAATCACGCCAATCACGTCTTCGGACGCGTCCGAGACTGAGAGAGCGAGGAAACGAACCGCGGGCACCTTTTCGATAACGGCGCGCAGGACCGCGATGCCGCCGCCGCCGGGCATGTGGACGTCGAGCAACACAACGTCGGGCGTCCGCTCGAGAATCATCTCAATAGCGACGTCGACCTCATCGGCTTCTCCAATGATGTCAACCGATCCAGTCAACTCACTTCGAATGCCCGAGCGAATGAGTTCGTGGTCATCAACGAGAAAGACCCGAGGTTGGCTCATTGGCTCTACGAACTCCGGGGCAACGCGAGTTGGACCTCGGAGCCGGCGCCGATGATGCTTTTGATCGAGACGGTGCCGCCGTGTTGGTTCATTCGCTGGCGAATAGAGAGTGCGATTCCCCGGCGGTCGCTTGGCACGGCGTCCACGTCGAACCCCTGGCCCTGATCGCGGACAAAGAGTGTGATGTTGTTGGTTTCAACCTCGGCAAAGATTGACAGGGATCCCGCCCCCGACCAGCGAGCCGCGTTTATCGCGGCTTCGCGTCCCGCGGCAATCAACGCCAGGACTGCGTCGCTTGCGTCGCAGTCGCCCACGATCACGAGCTCCACCTTGACGCCGTAGTCACTCTCGATCTCATTTTCGATGTTGTGCAAGAGCGATGAGTACGTGCTTGTTGCTGCGCCGCTGTCCTCCTGATTGGGATCGAAAAGCCACTGGCGAAGTTCTCGTTCCTGCTTTCGCGCTAGACGGACCACTGCCGTCTCGTCACCGGCGGCCCTTTCGATCAGTGTGAGAGTCTGGAGCACCGAGTCATGCAGGTGAGCGGCAACGTTCGCGCGCTCCTCTACGCGGACGCGCGCTCTTCGTTCGCCTGAGAGTTCGCTCAATGTCTCGAGCCACCACGGCGCGAGAAGGATGAGTACGCCCACGATGACGATCAAGGTGCCAAAGAGTTGTGGCGTTGCTCCGCCCCACACGCCATGAATGTGAGACAGTGAACGCAATCCTACGAAAATGAAGACCGAGCCCAAGAGGACGCGAAGCCAGAAGTTCTTGCGACTCTTCGATGGTGGAACCCGGATCAGTGGAGCGGACTTGACTAGATCTTCTAGGTGACGTCGTTCGTCAGGCGATGAACCACGCCACACCCCAACAATGCCGGCCGCACTTAGCAAGACGGGCCAGGTATAGATCCCAAAACTGGGGATACCGAGTCTGAAGAGGATGATCATGGAGGCAAGAACGACGATGAAGCCCAACAAGGTCCGATGTAGTTCTCGTCGCTTTCCAAGAATTCGCTGGGCGATGACGTGGCCCTCCCCCGAACGAGGAAGTGTAAGCCAGAGCAGCATGTACAACAAGAGACCTAGACCTGAGATGAGCGCGAGAAGAGAGAAGATGACGCGCACCGTTCTCTCTCTGACGCCAAGTCGAATCGCTAGCCCGCCGCACACGCCACCGAGAATGGCGTTTCCAACACCGCGACGAAAAGGTCGTTGGGGGGTTCCAATTATCGCGTGAGGCGCAGTTGTAATCGCCACGGGTCTCCTCTCGTAGAGCATCGTCTAGCGGGACAAGTCTCTCATGGGTTACGTGACGAGTGCCTAGGGGATAACCCTGACCACGTGGCCAGTTGTCAAGTCGTTTAAGGGTTTTCCCTGATTGGCGACGTGTCGCATTCAACTTACATTTATGTCATGGACGAAAATAATGACGCCGACGTAAATGCCCCTATTGACATAGAGGTCCCAATCGCTGCGACGACGCTTCATCGAAGCGCGTCGAAGAAGATCTTTGGTGGTGTCGCGGGAGGAATTAGTGAGCGATTCGACGTAGACGCGAACATCATCCGCGTGGTGTTCGTAGTACTCGCTCTTGTCTATGGGCTCGGCGTCGCTATCTATCTCGCCATGTGGGTCCTGATTCCTCGTTCGGCGATTGCCGAAGGCGTGGAGAGTGAAACCCTAGAAGTTGAAAGTGGTAATCGGTTTCACTGGCTCCGCTACGCGCTACCTCTGGGCGTCATCGTCTTAGGACTGATTTTCCTTGCGTCGTATCGAGGACGCCCCGTAGTCGGCGCGGGCTTCGGTCTCTTCTGGTTGCTGTTCGTCATCGTGCTGGCAATATTCGCGTTGCGAATACCCGCGCGTCGCCTGACAATCCGGCGATTTTTTGCGCTGAGTTTTCTCGCACTGTTGAGCTTCCTTATTTTCGCCATGGGTGCGGCGCTCATAGCTCTTCAGGTCATTGGTGTCCCGCTTAAAGGTGGTAGCGGCGACCACGTCTGGCATCCCGCCACCGCGAGTGAAGTGCAACGTCAATATCACGGCGCGATCGGACGGTCCATTGTCGACCTTGCTGGCGTTCCCTTTGGTGCGGGAACTTACGTGATTACGGCAACTCAAGGTGTAGGTACACTCATCGTTGATATACCGTCGAACGTCACCGTTGATCTTCATACGCACGTCGGCATCGGCGACGTGCAACGAGAATTGATACCTACGCACGCGGTGGTGGGAGGCGGTTCAACGTCACCAAAGCACGAAGCCCATCTGATTTTGAATCTTCAAGTGGGCGTCGGCGTGATACAACTCAATCGCTTCCTCCATTACTAACTCGCTACTAGTAGTTGACAACTCCGTGCGTAGAACCGCCAGGTGATGCGGTGCTCACTTTCACGTAACTGGGATTGAGAGCGAGTTGTTGCCACGTACTGCCCCCTGACGTTCCATAGGTGTTCGCCGCTTGGCCGGCGTAGTTAAAGACGGGCAGTAGCCACATTGAGCCATCGCTGAGTTGGTATGTCGCGAGTGACAGGGAGTAAGAGTTCAACGTGACGTCGACAATTGGCGGCCCTGAGAGAACGGTTGTGTTCGTGGTACCACTGTTCGCGATGGACTGCGTCGATGTGGTGGTCGCACTATGTGGGAAACGATTCCTCTGCACGGTATTTAGTGCTGCAATTCCAGCCTGCGGGCTCTCCAATGGGTAGTTCTGTGGCGAGCCGAGGGTGAAGGCAGGACCAGACGCGGCGACAACGACATCGTTCGAGTTGACGGAAAAACTGAGCGATTGATCGGTAGCAGTACCGTCAACCAAAACGGTGTAGGTCACGACACTGTCGCTCACCGCAGTCTTCATCGATCCGTCAGGATTAAGTGTGCCTAAGGTCGAAGAGTCAAAACTTGGTGCAGAAAGGCGGTAGCCGTAGCCCAGTTTTGAGACGTAGGACTGGGCGAGGGTATCGACCGCCGAATGATTTGGCAACACGCCGAGCGACCCGGCCTCGGAACTTTGGGCAACGCCAGTTGAGGTCGAAGTGAAACTCCACTGTGGCACGCCCGATCTTTGGTAATCCAATGAATTTCCTGAAGTGTCCGTCACGGTCCAGTCGCTGCCGTCACCGTTGGTGTTGACGGGGGTACCGGTCACGCCAAAAATGGCGGCTACACGTGACGCTTCGCTCGAAGCGTCACTGGGTACCTGAAGGGCGTACGAGGGACTCGCTGGCGACGTTGAACTAAGTCCTGAACCAGCACTGAAATTGAACTCCTCGTAAATTTCCATCGTCGCGCCAGATGCCGACTTGGACGCCGTTGGCGCGGCGGCGCCGTTGGCACTCTGGATGGAGAGTACGGCGAAAGTGGGTCCACTCGAAAACGAGGCAATGGCGCCACTTGTAAGCAGGGCGCTCGTCACAAGCGCTCCGGCAAACTTGAGTTGAAAGTTACGCCACACTCGCCCCCTTGATGTGGTGGGAAGTTGGGTCACCCGCGAAATCATGGATTCAAGATTTTGGTGTTGGTAGGGCTGACGGACGGCCGGATCGAGTGCGGCCAGTCGATCTTCTAAGTCGCTCACGAGTACTCCTCTCTCACCTTGTTACTGTCGCTCGCCACGTCAAACTTTCAGTGAACGTCCGCGGCGCCCAGAAGCTCGCGAAATCTTTTCTGTACACGCGAAAGGCGAACTGCCGCCGCGTTAGTACTAATTACGTAGAGAGCCCCGAGGGCGTGGGTGTCGAGTCCGTCCCACGCGTTAAGCAACAAGAACTCTCGATCATCGTCACCAAGTGACGCAAGCGCGTCACGGATATTCGTGTCCGCTACGACGTATTCTTCGGCGGAGCGATCGTCAGCGACGGGCTGCAGTGTTGCCACAAAAGCCGATTGACGATTCTTCGATCGGCGCGCGTTACGCAACACGTTTCTCGCCACGCCAATCATCCAGGGAAGTTCGGCGTCGAGCGGGACGTCTTTAATTCGGCGCCAGATAACGATCATCGTCTCCTCAACGAGGTCGTCGAGGTCGTCAGCGTTCAAGGGATAGAGACGTCGGCGAAGGTAGTTGCCAATCGCGGGCGTGTGTTCGCGCACCAGTCGAGTGAATCGATCCTCGTCCCGTGAGCCCATGTCTTCATTCTGTCCGTGAAAGGCCGATAATTACCCGAAAACGGGAGAATTGGAACAATCGTCCGTAGAAACTAGACGTCTCAAATGGCCAGAAGTCGCGCCTCGTCGTCGCTGGTCAGCCAACGATCGGGCCACGCTCGATCGCCCCACCATGTCGTGACGTCATCGATGCTTTCGCTTAGTGGACGAAGATCGAGTCCGTTGGCAATTGCCAAGGAACTGTCAATCGTCATAAGGTTGCCGCTCTCGTCACCGCTCCACAGGGGGAACTTGTCAGTGAGTTTGGCGGCGGTCACGGCTTCGATGCTCACCTCGCGCACCACCGTGCCTTCAGGCGCGACGTGCGCTGCGATCTGTTCGACCATTTCAACGTAGTGATAATTAGACGTCGGCCCGCTTGTGTGAAACGCACCCACGAGATGCTCTTCGGCGATACGAATAACAAAGTTCGCCAAATCGCGCGCGTCGATGTACTGCATGGCGTTCGACCTTGGCCCGGGAACCGCGATTATGCCACCTCGTCGTGCGCGCTCTACCCAGTAGGGGAAGCGAAGCGTCGCGTCGAATGAGCCAATGACGTACGTTGGTCGAACGAACGTGACGTTGTTGCCAAAGTGCGTGGCTCCCGCGCGCTCACTCGCGGCCTTAAGCGGTCCGTAGGTCGAACCCGATATAGGACCTTGGAGGTCGAGCGCGTCGTCGTCAATGAGTGACAGAGACTTCTCTGTTGCGCCTTCGACGCCGGGGTCATTGTAGACAGACATGGAGGAAATCTGAATGTAATGCCCACCACGATCCCCAAGGGCATGCGCAAGTCGCTCAACGTCGCCCGGACGATATGCCGTCGCGTCGATCGTGACGTCAAATTCTCGAACGTTAAGTACCGTCAGATCACTTTGTCGATCACCCACGAGACGTTCAATCTTTTCGGGCAAGTCGTTTGGCGTGATGCCACGATTCACCACTGAAACATCGTGTCCGTGGTGCCACGCGGACCACGCGATGGCACGACCCACGAATGAGGTTCCACCTACTATTAGGATTTTCACCGCAACTCCTCTCGACTAAAACTCCACGATAGAGGTACTGGTAGAGGCTAGAAAAACCCTACGCGAGAGAGCGGCCAAATTCGGACAAAAGCTTTGCCAATGACACTCGAGCGAGGAATAGTTCCCCAGTACCGACTGTCACACGAGTCCGGCTGATTGTCGCCCATCATGAAGTAAGAGTTCGCTGGCACCGTTACGCTGCCGATGCTTTTACCGATTGGTTCAACGTGTGTCCAGGGTTGGGTGAGGGCGACATGATTGACGTAAATGACGTTGCCCTTGGACGTGAGGTGATCTCCCGGCAGTCCAATAACTCGCTTTACGAGGTCGGCAACGTCATCGCCGCAGGCGCTGAGCACGCCCGGCGGTGCTTTGAAGACCAGGACGTCGCCGCGGTGAATGGTGCCGAATTCGACGCTGAGTTTCGAGACCACGATGCGATCGCCAATTTGTAGCGTTGGCTCCATCGAGCCAGAGGGAATGTAGAACGTCTGGAAAACGTAGTTACGTACGAGCAGCGATACGAGGAGCGCAACGACCACCACGAGGATCCATTCGATCGTCGTTCGACGCTTTGAACTCGGTCGTTTCGGAGCGTCCTCTACTAGTTCATTCGAAGAGTTGAGAAGGGACACCCGTTCAACAGTACTGGTCGCCTCGCGTTGACTAGCTCCGAGGCGCCCGTTAGGGGTTCAGTTCGTGCGCAATCTCCCAAATGTGTCCCGCCGGGTCAGTGAAACTCGCGGTACGAATACCCCAGGGTCGGTCCATTGGACCGTTAAGCAGTGATACACCTAGCTCGGCGAGTTCGGCACACACCGCGTCCACGTCATCGACACTGAGAGTGAACTGAAACCGAGATCCAGACCCGCTGCCTGCAACGGCCGCGGGTGAGATGAGCTCGTCAGCGGCAGACGTCTTCAGAAGATTGATGCTGAGATTCGCGAAGTTGAAGACCGCTGAGTTCTCATCTTCGTAGATCAACGTAAGACCAAGAACGCGCTCGTAAAAGTTCTTTGAAGTCTCTAGATTGTCGACGAACAACGTCACGCAGTCGACCTTGGTGGCCCAGCTATTCATTTCGAATCTCCTTACCGATCATTAGGTATCTTCTTGACTACTAAGTCGCGAACTTCATGACTCAGAAGAGTAGGCCCCAGTTCTGGCTCACGCGAGTGAACGATAAAGCTGGTCGCACCACCAAGAGCTCGAGCTTCAGCGTGCGGACATGGAGCATGACAGAATGCCGGGATGAGCACCGAACGAATTGAGGTTCAGCGAGTCATTGCTGCCGATGCAGGGACCATCTATCGAGTGTTGCGCGACCCTCAGGGACACGTGTCCATCGACAGTTCGGGGATGCTGATGAGCGCATCGGGCGAACCCGTCACTGGAATCGGTGACAGCTTTGTTGTTCACATGGACCGCGAAGCGTTAAATGACTACCCCCTTGGTCTCTATGACGTGACTGTGTCGATTACTGCGTATGTCGTAGATCGAGAGATTGCCTGGACCGTCCTTGGAAAAATACGTCCACCTATTGGTCACGTCTATGGTTACAAACTCGAACCCGCTGAGAGTGGAACGATGGTGACGTCATACTACGACTGGTCGTCAATTGACCCCACGTGGCGCGAACGAGCGATCTTCCCCGTGATCTCCGAGGGCGCGTTACGCGCAACTCTCGGAATCCTCGCGCGCCACGTCGCGAACATGGAAGTTTATTAAGGGCTTACGGAAGGACAGGGCATCTCGTTCATATTTACTCGCGTGATTATTCAATGGAATACTTTCTTGGATGGAGCGAGGCCAAGTAAATAACGAGAGCTTCGCTCACGCCAGTGGTCTCTCGTGGTTGCTCGCGGCGGCGGGCGTTATTGGTCTCGTCGTCGTGTTCAGTGTGAACGCTCACGCCGCTCACGCCGCGGCGTCCCAAGATTGGTCGCCCTTTGTCCTCGTGTCGGGACTACTACTTATTGGTTTGGTCGCGGACGGTGATGGACTCTTCGCGGCGGCGGGCAACACGCTGGCTCGATTGTCGTCAAACGGTGTGGTCCTGTTTCTCGGAGCCACGGTGATGATCTCGGTCGTCACCGCATTGTTGAATCTCGACACGTCGGTCGCATTCCTAACGCCCGTGTTGGTCTACGCCGCAAAAAGTCGAGGTAGTGCCGAAGCGCCGTTGTTGTACGGATGCCTTTTGCTTTCGAACGCAGGTTCACTTTTCCTTCCGGGGTCAAACCTCACGAATCTCATCGTCCTTGGCCACTTGCGCCTTACCGGGGCGCAATTCTTCGCGAATGCTTGGGCACCAGCAACCGCGGCGCTGGTGGCAACGACGATCGTGGTCCTCATCGCGGAGCGCCGTGAATTGAGTGTGAAGTCGCTCGAGGTGGCGCGAACGGCGCGTCCGGACTTTGGTCTCGGGCTCGTCGCCATCGTGGCGGGCGCGACGTTGGTAATCGTGTTACCGTCGCCCGCTTTGGCAGTGTTGGGCGTTGGCCTCCTCGTGACGGCGCTGCGCGTGGTCAGGGGAAACATCGCGCCCGGTCACGTCTTCGAGATGCTGGGCGTACCGGTGTTGATTGGTCTCTTTGGTGTTGCCGTGACGCTTGGAACCGTTGGTCGACTGTGGTCAGGGCCCACAGTGCTGCACTCGCACCTTGACGTGTGGGGAACGGCGGCGTTCGCCGCGATGAGTTCGGTTCTCGTCAATAACTTGCCGGCGGCCTCGATGCTCGCTGCCCGACCGTCTGCTCATCCTTTCGCTCTACTGATAGGTCTAAATCTCGGACCGAATCTTTTTGTCACAGGCTCACTGGCGTGGTTGCTATGGCTTCGTGCGGCCCGCCTCGCCGGCGCTCGACCGTCGCTGAAGAATGCGAGCCAACTCGGTGCGTGGGTTGTTCCGGTATCGATGGCGGCGGCGGTTCTCGCGCTCTTAGGTCCCGGACACGGTTGAACCATTCCCGATGATCAATACAGAAGCATCATTCCTGGAGAATGTCATCGATCCGCTATGTGAAGAGTTTTCTCTTTTCTCGCCCGACGTGTTGTGTACCTTTGTTTCATGTCTATTGAACTCATTACTCTCGTGGTTCGCACCTACGACGAGGCCATTTCATTTTTCGTTGACGTCCTCGATTTCAACCTCGTCGAAGACTCACCGTCATTGACCAATGACGGCAGGCCAAAACGTTGGGTTGTGGTGCGACCACCGAAGAGCGAGACGGGCTTGTTGCTTGCGGAGGCCGATGGCGACGATCAAATCTCGGCGATTGGCAATCAGACCGGTGGCCGAGTGGGTTTCTTTCTTCGCGTTGATGATTTTGACGCGAAGTATCAGAAGATGATGAATGCTGACGTGAGTTTTGTTTCTCTCCCGCGAGACGAGCCCTACGGCAAAGTCGCTGTCTTTTGTGACATTGTCGGCAATCGATGGGATTTGTTAGGCCCCGCGCCCTTATGAATCGAGGGAATTGGCACTGGCGCGAATTAGAGAAGAGCCTTTGTCGCTTTGATGAAGTTCAAGAGCGCCTTCGGAGGCGTTGCTGAAGCTGGTGCAGAGAACGTAAGGATGATGTAACGCCCCGCGACCCACGCGTCGAGTCGAATGCTGCCTGCCGTGGACGTTGAACCAAGCCCGTCCTCCTTGCCGCTGCCGAAGTCGAGGTAGTCACTCACTCCGCCGACCGGTGTCTTCGTCATCGCTCCGCCAGACTGCTTGACCATATACGCCATGTACTCATTGGTAGTCATCGTGGTTTTTGAACTTCCCTGGACCGACGCCGAGAGTTTCTTTATGTCAGCGGGGCTCACGCACCCCACGACGAGCGCCTTGGCGCCAAAGTCGATTGTGTTTCCCAACGCGTTCGCTGGATTTGATGAGGTTTTGGCGTAGTTGTACGGCGTAACGGATGGGGATACTGCGTTGCTGTAGCCGTTGGCAACCATGACCGCTTTAGTGATCTTGTTGCACGCGTTTACTGAAGTCGCTGCGCCAGACGTGTCTCCTAGTCCGCTGGAGATGGTGGCGATTCCGGTCAGGAGCACACCGGCAACGATTGGAGAGAGAAACTTGATTCGCATTATTCAATATCTTTCGGTTGAGTCGCTGAACGCTAGAGGTTAAGCGTCTCGCAAGGGTACTAAGTGATCTGGGAATTTAGACCGTCTCTTAGTGAACAATTAAAATACTTCGCCGCACATGTTGAAACTTCTAGAAAGTCATTTGCACCGGCACGGATCTCTGGCGTCTTTGGATATTGAGAAAGGATTTTGTGGACGCGAACGTCACCAGCGTAGATCCGGACCGTCTTCGCTGAATAGTTTCATGGTGTGGTGACGGGCACTGGAATCGACAGTGGCTCAATAACTTTCGACCCGCGCAAATTCAGAGCCGTTCCCATCGCTAT